>NZ_JBFUHV010000025.1:0-85991 GCF_056402215.1 Rhodococcus sp. P4_B6
CGGCGGCGCCGCCGCGGGCGCGGCCGGCTGCGGCGGTTCGCCCGCGCCCCAGCGGCGGCCTTGCCGCCGCGAGACCCGGTTGGACACGGTGGTCGCGGTTCCCGCGACCACGGCGGTGCGGGCAATTCCGCGGAGAAGTCCGGGCATGATGTGCTCCTTATGAATTTTCAGGTGGGTCGTCGAGAGCATCGAGCGCCGCCAGGATGCCCTGGACGGGTATCCGTCCCGAGGCGACGAGTTGAGCGCCTTCCCGGCGTAGCGCGCAGGCGAACGGTGCGGCCCAGCGGTTCTCGTAGACGAGGATCGCTCCGGCGCAGCCCGGTTCGAGGACAGCGCCTGCCTGGTCGAGGTCGTCGCGGTCGATCAGGCCCGACGATGCCTCGGCGAACAGTGTCACATCGACGGTGCCGGTGAAACCCAGATCCTCGACGGCGATCCCGGCGAGCGAACCGTCGGCATTTTTCCGGACGAAGACCAGGTCGAGCACCCGGATGATGTTCCGCTCGACCAGGTCGAGTAGCAGGGGAAGAGCGGAGCCGTCGGGCGGGTGGTCGGCGGGGAATTCCACGACCAGGTAGTCGATCGGCCCGACCTCGTCGAAATTGGTGTCGGTCACTGCCCTGACCTCTTTTCTGAAGACAGCAGCGAGGCAACGTCAGGTGAAACCTCTGCTGCCGGGGACGATCGGACGCCGCCGACCAGTCGTCACAGTTTCCCACCCACAGCCCAGGTCATGTGGGAAAACAAGAGTGGGAGCGTTGTTCGTCTATACATCGCCAGGGCCGGCACCTTGCCCAGCACTGGACTGACGATCATCAGTGTCGATGCCTTCGCCGACAAGTCTTCCCTCTGACTTTGCAGCTCGTCGAGCACGGCGAGCTGGAACGGAAGATGCCGCGGGAACGCGTGGGAGGGCTGACTCGGTCAGGTCCAGCAACGACATAGAGACGCGACCGCCCGGGGGCCTCGGTCAAGGGAAACCGAAAATCTGACCGGCGTGCTCGAAGCAACAGTGCGTGACCCTTCCAGGTCGGCCCCACCGCCAGGCTCATCCGCGGGCTGACAGCCCAAGAATCCATCGGCGTCGACAGGCGACCGGCGGAGTCGCTGCCGTATGCGCATCCGCACACCGTGATCAACCGCTGACCCGACGACGGAAGAGGGGCCCTGCACCGGATCGGTGCAGGGCCCCTCTTCTGTGAGGTACCGGGGATTACTGCGGGAGCAGTCCCTTGTTGGCGTCGATGAGCTGCAGGATCTGCGGATCGATCGCGATGCCCTGAGCCTTGGCGGCCTCGATCGCGCTGTCGACGACGCCGGCGTACTGCGAGGTGCCGTTGGTGCTGGGGACGCCACCGGTGAGGTCGGGGAGTGCCGGTGCCGCGGGGGCCTCGGGCACGGTGGCGGGGGCGTTGCGCTGGGTGGGTGCGCTGCTCAGGCCGAGACTCGAGGAGCAGGACGGCCATGCGCCCCAGCCCTGGGAGTCGAGGACCTTCTCGGCGACGACGATCTGCTGTTCACGCGTGGCCTGGTTGGCGGTGGCCGCGTACTGGGTTCCACCGTGTGCGTTCCAGGTGCTTGGGGAGAACTGGAGTCCACCCTGGAAACCGTTTCCGGTGTTGATGCCCCAGTTTCCGCCGGACTCGCACTGCGCGAGGCGGTCCCAGTCGGAGTCGGGTGCCGCGTTCGCGGTGCCCGAGAAGGCTGCTCCGGCGACGCCCATGATGGCGCCTGTGACGGCGACCTTGGCGACGGTGCGGCCGGTGGTGGTGGGCTTGCGATGGCGTCCGCTCATAGTGGTCGAGATCCTCTCCACACGCGCCTGCGAGGTCAGCTGTCGGGTTCGGGCTGAGAGGTCGCCCGGCCTCGCCGCTCCTGGCTGGAGAGGGTCTGGCTTCACCCCAAGATCCGAGTGCGCGAGGCACATTCGGACCGGTGTCCTTCCGGGAACTCGCGTTCCCTGGAGGACTTTTGGGTCCCCCGTCCTCGTCCCTGGAATGCTTCGTCGGGACTCCGGTACCCGCGGGACGAGGCTTGGCGCGGCGGGCCGGATGTGGCCGATGTTTCCTCGGCCGGTGACGACCGTAACGGGCGGAGGCCGCAATGTCACCATTTGATAACGCGGAGTGTCTTCGCCTGCCGCGGGACCTCATTGGACGCGCAGAGACCCTTCCCAGCTAGTGGCGACGACACGCGGGTATCGCCGAGCCGTTGCCTTTCCGTTACCGCGACGTTATGTGAGGAAGCTCACGTGGGTGCGTCGACGATGTCCTTGCCGAGGGGCCGCTCGCCCGCCGCAGAGAGGTTGCACCGGGGGCCGATGATGGTCGGCGAGCACGTGCGGAGAGCGGATCGGCGCCCGACGATCATTGGCCCGTGGTGCCCGGTACCACCGGGCCCACCCGGAGCTGGGTGGTGACGGGTTCGGGTCGGCTGCAGGCGGTACCCGGGCGCTCGAGATGGAGGGGGACTTCGTCTCCCGGCAGGTAGACGCGCAGGCCGGTTACCGCCACCGGAGCGCAGAGGTCTTCGTCGTAGTTGCGCACGTTCACCGCCACGACCAGTGCGGACGCCGGCTCGGCGACGCCCACCCGGATCGGTCCCGGTGGCCGCTGCCCCTCGGGTACCGCGGAGGCACCGACGGGTTCGCCGTCCCGGCCGGTGACGTAGGAGACCCGGGGGAACCCGTCGAGCTCGCAGGTTCGTTCACTCGCAGCGGTAAAGATGATCGGAAACCCGATACTGCCGGCGGCGCTGGAACTTTGTCCCACCGTGGCAGTCACATCCGATGCCCGGCAGGGTTGCGGTACATCGGGTACGACCGACGACGCCGGTGCGGTTGGTGGGGACACCGACGCCGAGTGCGGCTGGTCAGCCGATGGCGCAGCGGCGGTCGTTGTCGAACCGGAGTCGGGCGCGGTACACCCGACCCCCGCAATGACGATCGCGGCGAGCAGCCAGGCAGCTCTCGCGGATTGTCGTGCCACCCTGTGGACCGTACGCCGGGTCGGTCCCCTCCACGAGGCCCGCCCCGCCCGCGTCCGGCGAATCTTCGCGTCGGACGGGGAGCGAGCGCCGGTGGGGTCCGTCTTCGGTGGCGAGGGGTGTCGCGGCGCCATCGGGTGCGTGAGCACACGAGCTTCCCTTCTCGCTCCGTGTCCCGTCGGCCGCGCCCCACCGCTTCTGCCCTGTCCGGCGCCGCGCACCCCGGTACCCCCTTCGCGTGGGTGTCGGGTGCGCCGTGTGTGTTCAGTACCCGGGCACCCCGAGCTGGTGGGCGAGTGCGGCGATGGCGTCGACGATCGACCGGTTCCCGAGCTGATTCCAGCCGTGGCCGTCCGGACCGCGGATCTGATCGAACACGTCGCGGGCCCGGTCCGCGGTGCCGGCGGGCAGCGGGGCGGGCGCCGCCCCGGCCGGGGGTGGCACCATCCCGGGAACCCCTTGGTGCAGGCCGATCTCGGCGAGCGCGTCGACGACGGACCGGTTGTTCAGTTGTGGCCAGCCGGCACCGGCGGGGCCGAGGAGCTGCAGCCAGAAGTCGAGCACGCAGTCGTCGACGCTCAGTTCGCCGGGAGCACCGCTGAACAGGGTCCGGAGGCCGTCCAGGGTGCCCTCGTAGGCGTTGACGTCGACCAGCCGGCCGGCGACCTGCCCCTGGTCGGAGAACTGGAGGATCTCGACCGGGGCGCCGGGGGTGTAATTGGCCCAGCCGGCGAATCCTTTGCCGGGGTAGATGACCGAGGCGTACCCGGACGCGGTGACGTAGTGCGAGTTCCACAGCGGGGGGAGATTGTTCAGCGGCGGGGATCCCATGTGACCTTGCCAGTACCAGCGGGGCAGGTAGACGGCGCACACCCGCAGGCCGGCCGAGTGGATGGCGTCGACAAGGGCGCGCAGGTTGGCGCCGCTACCACGGGCGTCGGGGTCCTCGTAGTCGAGCATGACCGGAATGCTGGGGTCGCCGAGGTGCGCTTTGAGGTTGGCGACCTGCGCGTTGATCGGGTCACCGTTGCGGGCGAAGTGGTAGCCGCAGAACATCCCGGGGAAGTGCTGTTGCATCAGGTCCCGGTTGCGGGGCCAGAAGGAGTCCTTGAAGAAGTCGCCCTCGGTGCACTTGGCCGCCATGAAGGAGAACCCTTCGCGTTTGGTGGCGGCGATGTCGAAGTTGCCCTGGTGGTTGGAGATGTCGACCCCGTAGAAGGTGCCGGTGGTCGGGTCGATGGTTCCGGTGGGTGGGTTGGCGGCGCCGACCAGCAGCGGTTGCGGGTCGATCGGGGCGCCCCCGAACCGGCCGGGGGAGGTCCAGACCTCGAAGTGCAGGTGCGGGCCGGTGGAGTCGCCCTCGGCGCCGACCCGGGCGATCTGCTGGCCGGCGCGGACGAACATGCCCTCCGAGACGAGCAGGTCCACGGCCCGCATGTGGCCGTAGACGGTGTCCACGTGGGCCGTGGGCTGGTGGTCGATGACGATCCAGTTCCCGAACCCGGAGGCCGGTCCGGAGCGGACCACCACCCCCTCCTCGACGGCGTAGATCGGTTCACCCAGCGGGGCGGCGAAGTCGATGCCGTTGTGATCCGGTCGCCCGGGGGTGCGGAAACCGGAGGAGATGATGTTGTTGCCGTTGGCGACGGGGACGAAGCGGAAGGCCATCGGAGTAGTCCCTTCAGTGACGGGGGTGCTGGTGACCGGCACCACCGGTGTGATGCCGGAGATGCGGTATTGCATCGCCCGGTACGGGTTGCCGTCCGCCGCCCACTGGCTGACGATCATGGCGAATCCGCCGGTCCGGTCGAATCGGCTGTCGGGGTGGATGTAGCAGCCGTAGAGCCGGTCGACGACATCGGGACCACCCGCACCGAAGAAGGAGCCCTTCACCGGACGGTAGGTGGGGGCGGTGTGCCAGTTGTCGGTCGGTTTCGCCGCGACCTTCACGAAGGCGTTGTAGGCGCCGGCGTCGAACCCGGAGAACACCAGGTTGCCCTGGATACGGCGCAGGCAGATCTCACCCAACTTGGTGCGGTCCGGCAGGATGCCCTTGGTCGGGTCGTCGCCCGGCGGGTTACCCCAACCCCAGGAGCTGCCGTTCCAGCCCCACGGCACCCAGGCGGCCGGGTCGGCGATCCGCGCCTCCGGGACCCGGTGCAGGATCGCGTTCTTGTTCCGCGCCAGGCCGCCGGTGGAGAGGATGTAGACGAACCCGTCGCCCCCCTTCTCCCAGGTGACCATGGTGCGCTTGCCGCCGTAGACGGTGGTCGACCACTTGACGCCGGTGTCGGTCCAGTTCTCCCCGAGGTCGTCGGAATACCGGATTTCGCACCACTTCTCGTTGCCGAGGCCCTGGGTGACCATGACCCACAGGTAGATCCGGGTGCCGATCGTGATCGCGTCGCAGGGCAGGATCGTGGAGTATTCCGGGTTGTCGTGCACGTAGTCCCACAGCTGGCGGGCGTTGCGGGCCGCCGATGCGAAGGTGATCGGTGCGGTCACATCGTGGGTGCCACTGCGCAGCAGCATCGGGGACCGCCAGTTCGGTCCCCCCACCTGGGGCTGGGTCCCGGCGAACGTGTCGCCGAGGAGAAAGCCGATCTGACCGTTGGGCATGCGGAACGGAATGCCCAGGTCGGTGCCGCCGATGTCGAACTGCGGCAAAGGGTTCAGGGACTTCACGAATGACATGTCGCCTCCTCGCATCAATCGTGCGGGACCGTGACATGAAATCCGGAAAGTGACACACCATTTGACACGAAATCCGGAAAGTGACACCGCTCCACGGAACCGACACATGAGGCGACCAACCGGGGCAAATCGCCTTGCGATGGCCGCGCCGGACGATCCTGACGGGATGGGGGAATCCGTAGTCGGCCCTCACCGGAACCCCACAGGTCACCAGACCGGGAAAAGTGACATCGACCGGCGGAAAGCGCGGACGTTGTGGGGCGATGTCGTGTCCACGACGCCCGCGGAGGCACGAGGTCCGGTCACGCCGGTCGGTGCAGTGGAGGTCGACCCGTTCGACGTCAGCTGACGACCCATCGTTCCCGCCCGCGTCCCCGGCGCAGTGGCTGGTTTCCGGGGAAGGTCCTATCGTGAGCGCATGGGACTGCGCCAGTTACTACTGGACCTGCCGACCACGTGTTCCCGCCAGGAAGCCCTCTACACCGCCGCCGCCGATCTGCACGACCGCGGCATCCGCGGGTGGCGCAACCTCGAACTGCGCACCACCGATCCGACCAGCACCGCCTCGATCCGCCGGTTCACCTTCACCTACTGGCACCCTGCCACTGTGCCGGCCGCTCCGCCGAACCTCAGTTACCACGTCCTGTGGGAACGCATGGACCAGCCCGCCCGCACCGCCCTGCTCCGACTGGCACCCGCAACCGTTGTGACCGCACAGATCGAGAACGCCCTCGACATCGACGTATCCCCCATCGGTGAAACGAAGCTCGAGAATGAACCTCTCCCCCGGACCTGCCGCGCCCAGGCGCGCGATGATTACGTCGACGATCGCATCGACCACCCACGCGAGCACCCCGCCGTAATCCGACCTACCGTCGGTGGGGTGCGGTTCGGTGCACACCCGGGATACCTCGCACGAGAATCGGGCGGTGTCACGGTCACCGGCCAGTTGTATCAACCGGCCACCGAGAGCTGCAGCCGACGAGCTGGTGGGGTGGCGGCCTGCGTTGGATTCCATACCTGGGGAGTGCCCGACCCTGGGCATTGCGACACGCAGCCCGGTCCACGCCGCGCACCGATACCGCCGACAGGCGTGGATGGACCCGAATCTGTGTCCGCGGCAGCCACCGGCCCGGCAGTTTCCGCAGGCGTCGTTCGACGGCATTACCCGTTATCTCCGGCTCGACCGCCAGCGCGATCACACCCTTCACCGGATGGAGGGCAGCGGGACGATGACTGACAGCGGACCCCTCGGTCAGCCCTCCGGCTTCGGTGCCACCACGAAGTCGTAGGGCGCCATCGGGCCGACGAGGCGCATGGTGACCCGGTCGTCCCAGCGCGCGGCCAGGTCTCCGACCGTTTGCTCGAGTTCGCCTTGCCGGTCCACCTCGAGCAGGACCGCGATCTGGACGGCGTCCTCGTCGTGGGTAGGTTCGCGGACGGTGACGGTGTCGGTCAACGGTGACAGCGCGTCGAGAGTGATGCCGGTGTCCGCGTCCCGCTTGGCCTCGAGGGTGTGGCCGATGATCTCCCCCAACGCCATCCGGTCATCGCGGGACAGCTCCTCGGGCTGGTCGCGGATCGACTTCAGCAGGCTGGTGGCCTTCGGGTTCTCGTCGACGATCTCCCGAACGATGGCCTCCTCGACGTAGCGGCCCCTGACCAGGTACTGGGCGAAGCCCTCGAGCTCATTGAGAGCGGCGGCGAACTCGTCCTCGTGTTCGGCGAGTAACTCGTTGATCACCGCGTCACGGTCGGACACGACGGCACCGAACCGCAGCGGCAGCACCGGCGCGACCTGCGAGGTGCCATCGAGGATGCGGGCGTGAGCCTGCAGATCCGCCGGGGTGCCCAGTCGTTGATCCGGGTCAATCTCGCTAACCACGGCCGCGATGTCGCCGTGGGTGACGATCTCGATCGGGGCGTCGTGGATGCCGGTGGCATCGTCTTCGGGTTGCACGTCGGCGGGCACGATGCCGTACACGTAGATCACGGCCGCCGTCGCAGCCTCTTCCCCAGCGCTGTCGACGTCGTCGGCGTCGTCTGTTGAGGTCATTTCCGCCTCCGGTGGGGTGCGGGTTCGCGTTCGCTGCCGGATCCGCTGAGCAGCTCACCGAGCGTCTCCCCGACGCCCTCGAGGACGCCCTTGGTCTTGGACTTCGTGCTGCCGCTGCCCTTGACGTCGGAGACGAGGTCGCTCAGGCCCTTCGGTTCGCTGCCGATCGCGAGTCGGTTCGCCGCCTCGGCGAAGCGCAGGTAGGTGTCGACGCTGGCGACGACGATGCGGGCGTCGATGGTGAGCAGTTCGATGCCGACCAGTGAGACCCGCACGTAGGCGTCGATGACCAGGCCCTTGTCCAGGATGGTGTCGATGACGTCGGCCAGGCTGCTCGAACTCGGGCCTCCTGCGGTGGTCATCGCTGGACTCCGCGCTTCCGGCTCCCGGAGGTTTTCGCCGGGACGCTCCGCTTGCGGGGCGGCGCATCACTGCGCCTGCGGGGCGGTCGCCGCGCCGACCGTTCCTCGGCCTGCTCAGCCGTCTCGTCGCCCTCGTCTTCGTCGTCTTCGTAGCGGTCGTCCGGCGGAGGTGCCTTCTCCGCTGCAGCGACCTGCAATCGGGTCATCATCGTCGACTCCCTTCACCCGGATCGGCGATCATCGGTCGACGCCGGGCACCCAGGAGCGGGCCGCCCCGCGTACCCGAGATCAGCACGCGCCGGTGCGAACCACCCCGAACCGGACTACCCCCAACGACCAACCTTCAATCGGTCAAAAGCCTGAAGTGACTGGGAAATTCGGCACGTGCGATCGAGGGCCGAAACGGGCCGACCGGTCGCTCCCCAGATACGGTCCGGCCGCGCCGCCGCCCGAACACAGGGAGCCCGCGGCGTTCCGTCGGCGCCGATGCTGATGTGGACGGCGGGGAGGGCGAGGTTCGCCTGTCGGTGAAGGCGCGGTCCTCTACGGTGGATCCATGGCGGAGCGTGGTGCGCGTCCCAAGGTTCCCAAGGCGCAGAAACGCTTCCTGCGCGCGATCCGGCACCTGTTCAGTCCGTTGCGGCCGGACGACTATTTGGAGATGATCAACCCGCTGTGGACCACGAGGGAGCTGCGCGGACGGGTGGAGAGGATCGAACCCGCCGGCGAGGCCGCGGCCACGGTGGTGATCCGGCCCGGTCACGAATGGTCGGGACACCGCGCCGGACAGTACGTGCGCCTCGGCGTGATCATCGACGGCGTCTACCACTGGCGGGCGTATTCGTTGACGTCCGACCCGCACGCCAACGACGGGCTGATCAGTGTCACCCCGAAGGCGGTGCCCACCGGCACGGTCTCCCCGTACCTGGTCCGCGAAATGGCCCCCGGCGACATCGTGCGGCTCGGCGAGATCGAGGGCGTGTTCACGCTGCCCGAACCGCTGCCCGAGCGCCTGCTGTTCGTCAGCGCCGGCAGCGGCATCACCCCGATCGTGAGCATGATGCGCGATCTCGACCACCGCGGCCGCCTCCGCGACGTGGTGGCCGTGCATTCCGACCGGACCGCCGACCAGATCATGTTCGACTCCACGCTGCGCGAGCTGGACCGCCGCCACGACGGCTTCCGTCTCCAGGTGCGGCTGACCGAAACGGAAGGCCGCATGACACCGGCCGATCTGGACACGCTGTGCCCCGATTGGCGCGAGCGTGAGGCGTTCCTCTCCGGGCCCGGCGACATGCTCGACGCGATGGTCGAGCACTGGGACAAGCACGGCGACCCCGACAAGGTGCACCTCGAGCGTTTCCAACCGATCATCGGCGGATCCGCGGGCGCCGGTTCGGGCGGACGGATCCATTTCACCGAAAGCGAGATTGAAACCGACTGCGATGGGGGTACACCGATCCTGGTAGCCGGAGAGGAAGCAGGAGCCACACTCCCCTACGGATGCCGGATCGGGATCTGTCACACCTGCACCGGGACCCTGCGGTCGGGGCAACTGCGCGACCTCCGCACCGGTGAGGTGGCGGACCTCGCGGGCCAGGTGGTGCGGACCTGCGTCAACACCGCGGAAGGCGACATCGAGATCGAGCTGTGAAGCGAAGGGAACCACGAGGTGAGTATCGATACCGAAAGCCCCCTCGCGCACTTGAGTGAGGACACCATCGAGGCGCTGGCCAAAGAGTTCGATGCCATCCACGCCGAGGTCTACGCGGACCTCGGCGAGCGTGACCGCCGCTATATCAAGAACGTGATCGCCGTCCAGCGGCAGTTGGCGGTGGCGGGCAGGGTCCTGTTGCTGGGGTCGGCCTCGAAACCCGCATGGCTGGCGGGCACCGCCTGCCTGGGGATGGCGAAAATTCTGGAGAACATGGAGATCGGTCACAACGTCATGCACGGCCAGTGGGACTGGATGAACGACCCGGACATCCATTCCTCGGTGTGGGACTGGGACAGCGCGTCGACCGCGAAGGCTTGGAAGCACTCGCACAACTACATCCATCACACCTTCACCAACATCCGCGGCAAGGACAAGGACCTGGGTTACGAGATCATGCGGATCGACCCGCATCAGAAGTGGCACCCAGTCTACCTGGCGCAGCCCTTCTACAACGTGCTGCTCATGGCCTTCTTCGAATGGGGGGTCGCCCTGCACGACATGGACCTCGAAGCCGTGCGGGCCGGCGAAAAATCCTGGCCGGAGGTCTGGGAGGACCTCAAGGGCATCGCGGGCAAGGCGCGGGCACAGATCGTGAAGGATTATCTGGGCTGGCCGTTGGTCAGTGCCGGCGCGTTCGGCCTGGCCCAACTCGCCTTCCGGGGCCGGCTCGGCCAACCGACATCCTCCCGCCTCGGGCGGCGGCTGCGGGCCTTGCGCTCGACCGGGCGACTCTCGGGCGTCGCCGACGCACTTGATCGGACCATCCCGGGAGTCGAGCGCACGTTCCTGTCCACCCTGATGGCGGACGCCACCGCGAACATCATCCGCAACGTCTGGGCGCACGGGATCATCTTCTGCGGGCATTTCCCGGACCAGACCTACACGTTCAGTCAAGACGAGGTGAAGAACGAGACCCGAGGTGGCTGGTACGTGCGCCAACTCGTCGGCGCGGCGAACATCGAGGGCAGCCCGCTGTTCCACATCATCAGCGGGAACCTCGGATACCAGGTGGAACACCACCTGTACCCGGACATGCCCAGTACCCGCTACGCCGAGATCGCGCCCCAGGTGCGAGAGATCTGCGAACGGTACGAGCTGCCCTATAACTCCGGGCCGCTGATAAAGCAGTGGGCCATGGTGCAGCGGACCATCCTGCGGCTCGCGTTCCCCGGCGGAACAGCACGCCCGAAGCCGGGCCCGTACCACGGTGAACTCGACCACCACGGCACACCCGGGCCGAGTGAGGCGGCGCGGTTCCGGGAACGCGTTCCCGCCGGCGGCCCGGCCGCGGGCCCCGAACACGACACCGGAGAGGTGCAAGGCTCACCACCCCCGCACGGGCAGGACTAATTCCCCTTCCGACCAGGCCTGCGCCTGCCCGGTGGTGGTCAGGGGCATCGCTGAGATGATCGTGCACTGCATCGAAACCGGACGGGAGCTGACCTCCGACGACGCCGGTCACCGCAGAGGGTCCTCACCGTGCCCGTCGCTCGAGGGGACACCATTTCACGGTGGTCGCGGCACCTGGCCACCGTGATCACCGACACCGCATCCACTGCCAGTGATGTGCTCGTCGAGGAGGGCTTCTACGAAGCGGCCCTCGCGGTGCTCACCGACATCCTCGAGGCGACCACGCCGAAGCCCACGATCAACTGCTCCCCGGCTGGTATTGCCGTGACTGGTACGACCCCGATCCTTCGCCGGGCCACGGGAGTCGTGTGGGAACCCAGCGCACTCGCTCACCGGAATCCTCGACGCCGCGGTCACCGAACTCCTCGACACCCGCACAGTCGGTTCGCTGCCGCAGACGTAGCGCGGCTCGCGGCCACGCCCTACCCCAACAGGGCCTCGGTCCCGCCCAAGTTGGCGAGAATCCGGGAGTGACACCAATTGAGGACTGGGCGGTTCAGCAATCGTGAGACTGGGCAGTTCAGCGCGCTGTCGCTATGACACGTTCCGCGAGAACCCCCATGCTGGTGTCGGTGCGCAGCCTGCCCCCGGCTGTCCTGCTGTCCGGTGACAGCCGATCTTCCTTTTCGCCACTGAATCTTGCTTATCCAGGCACGTCTCGCCAGTGCAATTTGCTCGGTTCGAGATCATCTCATCTGCTAGAGGGACCCTGGCGGCCAGGGCGCTCTCGTCAAGAGCGCCGCCCACCTGGCTCGATCGGCCTCTCTGCGTTTAATCAGGATGCCCGAATAACTGACCGCTGAGAACGCCAGTTCAAGCAAGATCCAATGGCGAAATCCTCCGGGTCCCCCGGTCCAACAAGGGCGTTGACCACGGCCAGTTCGCCACTCAAGATTCCTCACCCCAGGTCCAGGCGCCGGCTTCAAGGACGATTCGCTGGCACAGGACACCTGCATTCGGAGTTGAAAGAGCAGATTTTTGAGCGTGTAGTAGGAAGTGGCGTCGCTTCTCGGCGGCGCACCCGAAAAAGAGAATCGCTGAAGCGACCAGGATTCGAGCTCGACTGAGCTTGGTCGGTTTCGCCCCTTTCGAAGACGGCTTCGCCTGTTGAGGACGTGGACCCCTTACCTTGATCTCTTCGGCGCCACGGAAGGTATGACCGTGCTGAAACAAGCGAAGAAGAATGACCCGCAGCGTCTGCTGGCGAAGATCGTCATCCTCGGAGCCCTTGCTGCCGTTCCGATGTCCGCGGTGGCAACACCCGCTGCGGCCGCCCCGGTGTCGGGGAGTGTGCAGGTCGATCGGGACTGGCAGCAGCCCCGAGGCTGGGACGAGGACCAGGACGAACAGCAGGACGAGAATGAACTCAATCCGTTCGGTTTTGGTCTGTTCGGCGAAGCCATCCCGTTCGGCGACATGTTCGGTGGTCTGTTCGGTGGATCGAATCCGTTCGGTGGTCTGTTCGGCCAATCCATCCCGTTCGGCGACATGTTCGGTAGCAGCTGAGCCAGCTGTGCGGTGATGTTCGGTGACCGAGACTTCGTCGGATGCGAACCTGCCCCGGCCTACCTCGACGTAGGCCGGTTCGTCAGGATCGAGACCTGAATCCGCCCCGGATCGTGGGACTCTTCCGGGGGCGAACCGGCAAGACTGCGCGTCCTCGGCCGGCTGGCCGGCAAGCCGCTCTCCGGCCTCAGCTCGGGCCTGTCCGGGATGAAGAAGAGTGGTTGAGCCGCACCGCCCTGGTCGCCCTCGTCCTCCTCATCGTCCTCGGGCTATTGCTGGGTCCGGTTCTGCTCGTGATCGCCTGCTGGCCATGCTCGTGGCCGGGACTTCGTCGCGGCCGTCCGCGCCGTCGCACGGTGACCCGCCCGCGCCGGGGCCACCCCCACACAGGGTTGTGTGCGTCCGGCCGTCGGGGCAGGCACTTCGGGAAAAGTGACCCGCCTCCGGCGGCYGGACGCAGGGCCCGGGGCGTGCCTCGGCCGCCGCGGCGGCGTTCGAACCGCACAAAGCCCTCGTCGATCACGCCGCCGGCAAGGTCCGCTTGCGAGGTGGTCGGCGCTCTCATCCGACAACGATGAGTACGCCGACCACCGCGACCGCGAGCGCCGAGGCGCCGACGCAGGTCATCCATGCCGGCACTGCAAGCCGGTGCCAATCGTGAACCCGGGACGCCGCGTCGACGGTGCGCATCGGTGACTCCGGATCCGCGGCGGCAGTGTCAGCTGATCGGTGCACTCGGCGGCGGGATACCGCGTCCGCGGTGACCGCGACGCCGACGGACGCCACGATCACCACCAGCGTGGCCACCAGGACCACGACCATCCAGGGCATGTTCATACCAAGCACTTCGGATCTCCTGTTTGCGTGTGGTGTCCGCCGTACACCGCGATCGGTTCCGCCACCGTCCCGCCGCCTCGTGCATCGCCGAGACAACCTCCCGTGTTGCACGGCGTCCACGCTCCATCCCACTCGTCGACGCCCGAGACCACCTTTGAGCAGGCAATTCGCCGGGGCGCGAGGAGATCGAACCTCAACGTGTGATTCGGATCACTGGCCGTCCCGGCCCGGTAGGGCCCGATGAGCGCAACCCGTTCACAGCGGTGCGCCCGGGGACTTGCGTTCGCGGCGGCGACGGTGGAAGCGCTCCCGCTGTTCGTCGAGGAGCAGAACCCCTCGCCGCTGTGTCTCGTGAGAGTCCCGGGCGATCACCGTCCGGACGAGCACGATGTGCCGATCCAGGTCGTCGGCTCGGCGGGCCGCCTCCTCGTCGTCGAGTAGCCGCGCGGCCAGCCGGTCGCAGTCGATGAGGAGTTGCTCATACGCCAGCCGTGTCGAGGCCTGCTCGTCGAGCCGGGACAGCACGCCCCATTCCGCCAACTGCATCGGTATGCGGGCCAGGTGGTAATTGAACCGCAGAAGGGCCAGCGCCGGGCCGCGCAAGGTTGTCACGATCGGCGACGGTAGCCGGTGTCGATGAACACTCATGGCCGAACGCGCGCCTTACCCGGCCGCTATCCGGCACTCGTGCACGTTGCGCAGCGCCTGGAGCACGGCCACATCCCGGGGTGTGGTCGCGTCGCCGAGTGGCGGATCGGCCGCGGCGGCCGTTGCGGGGTCGAGTCCGATCAACATAGCGGTCCTCTCCGAAAAGGAAATACCGGCCATCTTTAGTGGCAGCGAAATGCCTGGCGACCGCATCCAAAGTCGCTTTCTTATAAACCCCACATTCCGCCACATGCTGCAATCGTGCATTTCGGTTTTGGGTGCGCCCGAAATCCGAGTCACGGTGTCGACCTTCCCTGGCCCGTCGACATGCGGTTAACCCCCGGCGAGGAGGTCATGGTGAGCTGCTGCACCCGAGTCCCTGCCACGGTGGAGCAGGCGGTGCGTACACGTACGTGCTGATCAGGGCGGTAGCCCGGCTGCCCCCCGCCGAGCCGGGCCACCGCTGTCCCGGATTGCTCCGTCTCGGTCAGCTCAGCCCGATGCCGCCGCCGAAGGTGACGCTCAGCCACTTCAAAAACGCCTCGAACGCGACGCTGAAGTCGATTCCTGCAGAACCCATCAGAATTCACTCCTCCACTGGTGATGAAAATCCACGGGATCGTCGATCGCCGCTTACACCATTTATCGCGTTCGCAATCTCGGGACGTTTCACCAAACCCGAGAAATTCTCACATATTGAAATTTAACAACCGTCCACATTGCTGGACAATTGATCAAAATCGCCGTTCCAGTGAGAGTTCGTGTGTTTCTCGTGTTTATTAGAGCGAATTGTGAGCAACCAGAGGAACCCCAGAGGCGGGTGAGCGGCGCACCGTCCCCGGGAGCGCCGGATGAGGTTTCGCCGGCGAGGTGCTTATGATCCGGGTCGTAGCGAGCGGAAGGTGCAGACCGATGCCCGAGAAAAAGCACAACCCGACACCCGAGCCCGGCCCACTGGGCACGGGCGCACGAGTGCTGGTGCGGCGGCCGTCCGAAGCGGACCAGACCGGGCAGATCATCGAGGACTACGCCGAGCTGACCGACACCGACGAACACGGGCACGCCTGGGCACCGGTGCACCGGTGGGCGGTCGCCCTCGACGACGGGCGGCTGGTCTTCGCCGACACCGACGACCTGACCGCGGACCCGAGCACGCAATGATTCACCGGTAGACCGACCCTGGCCGGTGGAACAACCAGCCAGGGCCGTGCCCCCGGGACCGACCAACCGGGTTACCTCACCGCCACGCTGCCGGTGAAGAAGAACGGCGCCGTGCCGCCGAAGCAGAAGACGGTCGCGTTACCTTTCACGAACCCGCTGAGCTTTCCCGCAGGCCCCGGTCCGAACCCACCGGTCTTGAAGTTGAAGCCCGAGTCGAAACCGAAGCAGGTCCAGTTCTCACCGGCGGGGACCGTCACCACCACTTCCCCGGTCGCCCCGGCGCTGAGCGCCGGTACCGCGGCGGCGGTACCGCCCGCGAAAACCATCGCGGGCGCGAGGACCGCCGACGCGATGGCGGTGCGGATCGCGATCTTCTTCGTCATGATGCTCACCTCATTCTGAGAGTCCCCGACTCTTGCAGCGAACGGGTGGCGGAACAGCCCCCACAGCCCCTCTGGGCGCCGATTCGGGCACCCGTTCGTGTGAACACACCAGGATTGCCCTGAAAAACAGCAGGGTGAGACGACGAAACGGGTCGAATCTGCGAGTACGCGGCAACCCCGTCCGGCGACGGCTGACGGTGCCCGGGTCGTCCGATTCGTCTGCTGGTGGGACGCGCGAGCGCATACGATCCGCTGATGCAGTGGCTTCCCGCGGAGGTCCGCCGTGGACAGCTCATCGAGGCCGCGCTCGTGCTCGCCGCGCAACAGGGTGTCGCCGCGTTGACCATCCGCCGCGTGGCCGAGGCCGCCGGGGTGTCGCTCGGAGTGGTGCACTACCACTTCGAGGACAAGGAAGAACTTCTCACCGAGATGGCGGAAAGCCTGATCCTCGCCATCAGCGAGTCGATGCGCACGGCGTTCACCGACCTCATCGGAACCGCGCACCCGCGCGGCATCGAGGGCCTTCGTGAACTCCTACGGGCCGGCATCGGGGGCCTGTGGCCGATCATCGAGGCCACCCCCGAGCAGCAGTTGCTCACCTACGAGATCACCGCGCTGGCCCTCCGGCAACGCGGGGCCGGCCACGCCGCGGCCGGGGCGATCGCCGCCCGGCAGTACCGCACCATGGACACCGAGGCGGTGGCGTTCCTCGATCTGTGCGCACACCGGGCGGGCGTCACGTGGAGCATGCCCGTGGATCAGGTCGCCCGGTTCGCCCTGGCTGGGCTCGACGGGCTGGTGCTGCGCTGGCTCGTCGACCGGGACAGTGACGCCGCCCTCGCCGCCCTCGACGACCTGGTACAGATCATCGCCACCAAAGCGGTACCGGATCGGCCGGGATGACCTGTACAACCTTGCTCCCGGTGTTCGAACACGCGTCGGCAGCGTTCGATGGGTGGTAGGGAGTGATCATTTCCGATCACCGCCCGGGCGCCGAGGACGGTCCAGGCATGGTGGTGTGGATGCGTTGTGCTCGTGCGTTTTCGTGGTCGACGATCGCGTCCTGCCACTGACGGTCCGAGCATTCGCGGTCCGGTGCGCAGGGATCGGGAACCCCGAGCCGGGCGCCGATCTGCGCCCAGGACGCGCCCTGTGTCAGGGCGGCGGTCACCGCCCGGGAGAGGAGTTCCTCGCCCAGCTCCCCGGGCGGGGCGAGCTGAGTGCGATCGTCGTCTCGGTGCTGCCGCCGCCGATCCTGATGGTGGACTGGCGCCATCTTCGGGACTGTATCGGACCCCCAGCCGGTGACGAGGCGACGTTCGCCCGCGGCGAAGTCGGCGCGCGGGCCACCTCAGTGAAGGACGTGTCGTTCGAGACCGGCGTGCCGCTCCCGCAGTGGTAGTCGACATCGAGCGGGAGATGCTCGCTCATCTCCGTGCGCGGCGGCGCCCCGCCGCATCGGGCACAGGCCAGTAACCGACGCGATCGCGGCCTTTACCCGAAGGTCGGTGCGTGTCCGCCGTCCCACAACTGCTCGGTCACGTCGTGGAAGCAGACGAGCAGCACCGGGTCGTCCGCCCGTGTCAGCACGGACTTGCTGATCGCCGCCCGCACGGCAGAACCGTCTCGGTGCGTGAGCGTCACGATCGTCCCCGCCGACTCTTGCAGATCCTCTGCGATCGGCCGCGGAGGGGATGCCGTCGGGAGCAGGTCGCGCATCGATCGCCCCGCGAGCGCATCGTGCGGATACCCCATCATGGCCTCGAACGCGCGATTGACGTGCACGACGTGACCGTCGCGGTCGAGGGCGAGCACCGGCACCGGGAGCCGTTCCAGCAGCACCAGCGCGGGAAGTCCTTCGAGGTAGCCCAGTGCGGTATCCGGATCCGCACGTCGTCTCTCCATAATGATGTATCGAGGGTGCGGCCTCGCTGTTACCCCCGACGCCGGAACACCGGCAGCGGCGGCGACTCCTCGATCGGGCCACGTCGACACCTGGCGCCGCGCCGGTCGGTCCTCGCGGCCGAGTGTGGGAGGAGCGACTCGGGCTCGCCGCGAAGTCATGCAGCGTCGTCCCGCCACGCGACGAAATCCCATTCACCGGCTTCCCTGGGTCCAGTTGCTCTCGCAGTCAACATATTTCACCGGCCGCACTCCCGATGAGTCCCTGCTCATCGGCGGACTTCCGGAGACGTTACTCGAGACGCCCGGTGCTGTGGATGATGTCAGGGCTGCGGGACCTCGACGTGGTCGGGGAGTTTGTCGCGCATCTGGTCCACCTGCTGCTCGATCCGGTCGACGGCACTGTCGTTGTTAAGGACGGTGGCCACGCCGGCGGCGAAAGCGATCGAGATGACGATCGCCAGCGCACTCAGCACCAGGCCGGCGATCGCCACACCCTTCCCGGTGATCCCCACCCGGCGGGCCGCCCGCACACCGAGGACACCGAGGATCAACCCGATGATGCCCAGGACCAGTCCGATCGGGGACAGGATCACGATCAGCACACACACGAACGCGGCCACCCCTACCGCGAGCGCGAACGCCGCGGCCGCGCTGGTGCGGGCGGGCTTGGTTACCACCCGCTCCTCCACAGCGACCGGGCGCTCGTCGACGACACGGCGGTCGTCGACCCCGGGCTCCATCCGCCGCGGGTCGTCATCGTGTCCCGGTCCGGTCAGTGGTCTGCTCATCGCTTACCTCCGTGTCGTCGATCCGCTGCATTCGGTGCGGGCGGCACACCCCTTCGCTGCTCGGTATGCCACCCACAACGCATGCCCAGCTCACGGGTGTTCCAATCCGACGAGCCGGCCACCGGGCGGCCGTCACCACGGGCGGCGGTTTCTACGGGGCGTGGGAGGATGCCACCGCTGCGGCGATCAACCGATCCCCGAGTCGACGACGTACGCCGCGCAGCGGGTTGCTGCCCCTACGGCTACGGGAACCGCGGCAAGCGCTCCTGCACAAGACATGACAGTGAGGTGCCGCGGAATCGGATGGACCCCGCCCCACCGCTCCAGTGCCGTAATACCTAGGGCGATCCCGTCATCCGGTCGATGAGCGCCTGTTGGGCCTGCTCCTCCTCTTCGGCCGTGATCTTGCCCGCAGCGCGGGCCTCGTCGAGTTCCTCGAGTGCGCGGCGGATTGCCGCCGGGTTGTGCATTTCCTCCTCGACCTGCCGTTGGATCAACTCCGCCAGCGAGATCACACCCTTCACCGGCTGGAGCGGCAGCGTGACGATGAATGACAGCAGTCCCATGGTTCAGCCCTGCCCGGCCGGATTCTGGGTGACCACGAAGTCGTAGGCGGCCATGGGCCCGAGCAGCTTTATCTCGACCCGGCCGTCCCACTCCTCGGCCAGTTTTCCCACCGCCTCTTCGAGTTGGTCCTGCCGGTCCACGTCGGCGAGCACCGCCACCTGCACGGCCTCTTCCTCGTGCGTGGGTTCGCGGCGGTTGACGGAGTCGGTGAGGCCGCCCAGGGCCTCGACCGTCTTGCGGGTGTCTTCCTCGCGCTTGCCGGCGATCGCGTTGTTCACCAGTTCCCCGAGCGCCATCCGCGCCTCGCGGCCGGCGTCCTCCGACTTGTCCCGGATCTCCTCACGCAACTGCGCCGCCTGCTCGTTCTCGTCGAGGATCTCCCGCAGGATCGCCTGCTCCACATATCTGCCCTTGACCACGTACTGGGCCTTACCTTCCAGTTGTTCGAGGGCCGCCGCGAACTCGTCCGCATGTGCCGAGAGCAGTTCCTCCTTCACGGCATCGGCGTCGGTGAGCACCGCACCGAACCGCAGCGGCAGCACCGGCGCCACCCGGGACGTCCCGTCCAGCACATTCGCGTGGGCACGGAGGTCCTCGGGTTTGCCGAGTGGACGGTCCACGGACATTGCGCTGACCAGGGCGGCGATGTCACCGTCCGTGACGACGTCCACCTTCCCGTCCGCGACCCCGGTCGCGTCGTCCCCCGGTTCGACGTCGGCCGGGACGATGCCGTAGACGTACACCCCCGCCGTCTGCTTCTTGTCCGACTTCCCTGTGTTCCCGCTCTTCTGGTTCTTCGCCTGCTCCGATGTAGCCATCACCTGTCACCTCGAGTCGACTTGCGCGACACCCGTTCCCGTTCCGGTTCCTCTTGCCCGCCCAGCAGGCCGCCGAGCTTGTCTTCGATGGCGCTCTTCGTCTTCGACTTCGCGATCTTTTCCGTCCCGCCCGACACCAGATCGGACAGCCCCTTCGGCTCGCTGCCGATCGCGAGCCGGTTCGCCGCCTCCGCGAACCGCAGGTAGGTGTCGACACTGGCGACCACGATGCGGGCATCGATGGTCAGCAGTTCGATGCCGACCAGCGAGACCCGCACGTACGCATCGATGACCAAGCCCTTGTCCAAGATGGTGTCGATGACGTCCGCCAGGCTGCTCGAACTCGGCCCACCCGCTGTAGTCATGCTCGTGCTCCTTGCTCCCCCGCTCTCGCCCCACCGGGAACGCCGGTGTGCGGGCGGCTCGGCGACGTGTGGCGGTACCGGTCGTTGCTCGGCCCGCTCTGCGCTCTCGCCGTCGCCTCGTCCAGCTCGCCCCTGTGGCATACCCGAAGTGGAGATGTACGTGCGGACTACCGGACTACCCGGAACTCCGAGAGTTCAATCGATCAAAGACCGCAGGGGACTGAGCAATTCGAAGCGTCCACCCCTGCTCGAAACGGTCCGACCGGTCGGCTCCTCGGGTGGGTCGTTGGTCTTCTGTTCCGACGTTGACATCACTTGTCCTCGCGCGTGGACTTGCGTGAAACCCGCTCGCGCTGAGGTTCTTCCTTCCCGCCGCCGAGGAGGTCGCCGAGTTTCTCACCGGCGGCCCCGAGTGCGCCCTGGGCTTTCGATTCAGACTCGCTCTCGCCGCCGCCCCCAGCCAGGTCCGTCAGGCCCTTGGGCTCGCTGCCGATCTCGAGCCGGTTCACCGCTTCCGCGAACCGCAGGTAGGTGTCGACGCTGGCGACCACGACGCGGGCGTCGATGGTCAGCAGTTCGATGCCGACCAGCGAGACCCGCACGTACGCATCGATCACCAGGCCCTTGTCAAGGATGGTGTCGATGACGTCCGCGAGACTACTGGAGCTGGGCCCGCCGCCGACTCCCCCGCCACCACCGCCACGACCTGCGGGTTGTATCGACGTCATCGCCGCGCTCCTCGCTTCGAGCCGGCAGACTTGGCCGCAGTCTTACGCGGGCGGCCCCGGCGTGCCGGAGGCTTGTCCTCACTCGCGGACGCCGTCTTGCGCGGGCGGCCACGGCGTGCCGGCGGCTTGTCCTCACTCGCAGACTTCGCCGCGGTCTTGCGCGGGCGGCCACGGCGTGCCGGCGGCGGCGATGTTTCCTCCTCCTCGTCTTCGTCTGTCTCCTCCGGCTCCTCAGCCTCGTCCTCTTCCGGCTCCTCAGCCTCGTCCTCTTCTGTCTCCTCCGGCTCCTCGTCCTCGTCTGTCTCCTCCGGCTCCTCGTCCTCGTCTGTCTCCTCCGGCTCCTCAGCCTCGTCCTCTTCCGGCTCCTCAGCCTCGTCCTCGTCGCCCTCGTCCGGCTCCTCGTCCTCGTCTGTTTCGGTGGGCTCCTCAGCCTCGTCCTCGTCGCCCTCGTCCAGCTGCGCGTCGTCCTGCTCGTCCTCGTCGGGCTGCGCTTCGTCCTCGGCCGGTTCCTCGTTGTAGTCCTCGGACTCCTCGGGTTCGACAACCTTGCCGTCCCGGATTTCCCCCCGCCAACCCTCGACTTCGTCGGGATGGAGAACGGACTGCGTCATGACATGACGTCCAAAGTGCTTCAATTCCAGCCGCGCTCGCCGCCCCTGTGCACGCCACAGGTTTCCCGTCTTCTCGAACAATCCCTTCGGGTGATACTCGAGGATCAGAACGATGCGGGTGAGATCCGGGGTCACCTCGTGGAACGTCACCGCCCCGTCGATGAAACCCTTGGCACCCTTCGACCGCCACACGATCCGCTCATCCGGAACCTGCTCGATGATCGACGCCTCCCAGGTCCGGTGCGACAAGAAGATCTGAGCCTTCCACTCGAGCTTCTCGTCCGCCTCCTGCTCCACCCGCTCGACCTTCTTCATGAAGGAGGGAAAATCGGCGAACTGGGTCCACTGGTTGTACGCCAGTTGGACCGGGACACCGACATCGATCGTTTCGACGATATTGGTCAACTTAAGCTTCTTGCCCTTACCGCCACCACCACCACCGGTGACCGCGTCCTTCAGATTCGACGCCGTGTCCTTCACCTTGTCGGTCAGCCCGGAGAACAGTGACTTGCCGTCGCCCTTCTCGTCCCCGTCCCCGTCACCGTTGCCGGTGCCGGTGCCGGTGACCGCGGACAGCAGGCTGCCGCCGCCGCCCTCGGCGTAGTCGGTGAGCCGGCCGGCCGCGCCCTGCACCTTGTCGGACACGGTGGAGACCGCCTTGTCGGTCACGGTGCCGAGCAGGCCCTGCGCCGCCTTCTTCAGCGGTGACAGCGATGTGGCCTCACCGGACGCACCGGAGACGTTCTCGCGCAGCTTCTTCGCTGCATTGTCAAGGTTCTCGGTCATCGTCGTTCACTTCCGGCTGCGTCGTATGGGGATGACATCGGTTGTCGCCTTGGCGCGCGACTTCCGGGTGCGGGTGGGGGTTTCGTCCTCGTCGTCGTTGTTCGTCGACGACCGGGACCGGGAACGGGTGGGCCGGGAACCACCGCTGCTCGAGGTGCGGCGGCGCGGGGCCGGGCGCTTGCGGGCGCGGGGCGCCTCCTCCTCGGCTTCGTCCTCCTCGGCGGTCTCGTCCTCCGTGTACTCGTCGTCGTAGTCGTCCTCGGGCTCCTCGTGCCGCCTGCGCTTGGACCTCTTCCCGCCCGCGGTCTCGTCATCGCCCGACTGCAGCCGGGAGTTGAGCGATTCGATGCGATGGCTGGCCGCGGTCACCGCGGCCGTCTTCGCCGCGTTCATCAACTCCTTCCGGACCGCCCCGCCGAGCTTGGCGACCTCGGGCGAATCCGCGAGCAGCTTGCCGGCCTGACCGAGCACACCCAGTGAGCCAGAAGGAAACCGACTGGATGCTCCGGCGCCCGCGAGCATCAGCGCCAACTTCATCTTGTGCGTGCGGCCCAGCATGTACCCGGCACCCACGGCCAACGCCATCTGACCTTTGCCTGCCATCGCCCAACCCCTTTGTCGAGAAGATGTGGTGCACCTCGGCGCCGGCGTCGGCGAAAAGGATGGGGGCCGTGGTCGGTGGGTGGTGCCTTCGTTCCCGCCGACTACCCCGGGGCGGCGACGCTCAATCCGGCCGTACACCACATCCCCGATCCGAAACAGCCACCGCACGAAGCAGGCCAAGGCCGGCTTTCAGGGAAACCCGCGTAGCGCAGTGGCAAGCGGGTACCCGCTGTGTACGCTGCCCGCGCCGCAATGCGGTCCGGGCAGCCAGCCCCGCTCCGGCCGTTGAACCCCTCGGCCCCGCGGGGCGCCCCCGCCGCGCGGGGCCGAGGTCAAGTGTTCGCCCACCCCACCTCAGCCCGCGCGCGGCCCCCACATTCGCGACCTCGTGGAGCTTTTTGCGAAACACTCCACGACCCCGAGCGCAATAGGCCCGGGCGAGTATCGGTATCGCCGTGGGCTACCGCGCTACACTCGGGCTCGAGGGTCGCGTAGAGCTGGGTGTCTGGGCATCTTCCCTGGTTGTGGGCCGCGAGCCGCGAGCCGCGCCACATCGCGCATGCCGTTCAGTTACTGCCCTGGGATGTCCTTATTCGAACGCGCGTCGGCAGCGGTCGATCATGTCCTCGGCACGGCGCCGGAAATCGGTCACCTCCACCCCGTCGAGGAGTTCACTGAGGACGTCGAGTTCGGTGAGCCACCAGCCCATCTCTTCGATTCCGTCCTGGCGGCGGGGGCAATGGTGGCTGAACTGCACAACCGACCGCGAGTGCCCGTCGCCGGTGATCTCCCACCGCAGCACGCTCTCCCCGCAGGCGTACTCGAGCAGGCCGGGCGGCCGGACCCGGCACGCCATGCCCGTGCCTCCGCACGCAGGATGCAGCAGGCGAAGGACCCGCCACACCTCGTCACAGTTGTGGTGCAGCCGACGCTCGAGACGCAGCCGGTAGCGCCCGTTCTCGTCGACGGTGACGATATCGGTCATCGGCGGACATCCTCCGGCGCCCCGACCTTTGGATCAACGTGGTCTTTCGCGGACGCGTACCCAGGTACGCAGGAGCGCAACCGACACCTTCACCGCCCACGATGCGCTCGGAGTGTCGCTACATGGCACGAGCCGGTCACTGTGTGAGCAAATCCCCCGCTGGTCGGGCGCGGTGGTGTACCGAGGTGGGCGCTGGGTGGGATTGCCAACACATGGTCCGTGCCGAGTACGACTTAGTTGCGGGTACCCGAGGAATTCACCATCCAGCCTGACGTTACCGACCGCGAAGTCGGGCAACGCCGGTAGACGATGGTGGAGTGCCACCGTAGGGGTTGAGCGATGACGAAGATTGTTGCCCATGAGAATGCCCGGGCAGTACGGCTCAACGACCAAGCCCTGGCCCGGCGATCCGGGAGACCGCACGCCGGCCGCACGACTAACAGAGGGAAACTAGCCACCGATACGGCCCCGTCGCCGTCCGCCACCGTCGTCGCAGGGCGCCAGGGCGCCGCCGAGAATTCCCGGCCACGGCCGCCGGATCCTCCGCACCGAACAAGGCCGACGGGCCAACCCCTCCGCAACGCTCTGACCCGCTAGGGCATGCAGTGGATCGTCGCGTCAGAGCTCAGCGAGAGACACCAGCCCATCCTGTAGCGCCCGGATCAACAGGCCGGACTTGTCGGCAACGGGGCGGCCTGCGGCAGCGTACTTCGCCCGGATCCGGATCAGGTGGGTGTTGATCGTGCCCAGGCTGATTCCCAGATCGCATGCGGCCACAGTCTTCGATTCACTACGCAGCCACAGGCGGAGGATCTCCAGCTCGTGCGGTGTCAGCGTGGGCCGCCGCTGCGGTTCCCCGTCAATGTCGGGCGTGGGGTCAGGAACAGAAGTCATAGCGATCTCACCTTCTCGGGCCGCAGCGCTTGCCACAGGACACTGGGTGATTCGAGGCGGCACACCAGCCGGATGGGTCGATAAGCAGGCCCGCGCCACCAAGGTATGTCCGTTTTGTCCGTTGTTCACCGCGGTGAACAAACCGTACCCGAAGCCGGTTTCGAGGATGCGTGGGGCTGTCCTGGCTCGGTGAAGGTGGCGACGACTCAGTGAATCTGGCGAGTGTGGCGGTCTGTCTGGCGGACGGCTCAGCGAACCAGGCGAATCCGAGGTGGTCACCCGCGATCGGGAATGAATCGAGGCACCGAGTTCCATGCTCGCCAGACTCTTTGAGTCCGAAGTCGCCGCGGCGACTCAATGTACCGGGCGAACAGCAGGTGCGGCCTCAGCGATCTCGCCAGATCCACTGAGCCAGGACAGGGGCGATGTTCCAGGGGCGCGTCGCTGACGGGGCGCCTGGTGAGGATTGGTTATCGTCGGAGGCCTGTAGAACCAAGGGGGTGCGGCGACCATGACATCACCGACAACGACCGACCTGTCGACGCTGCTGATGATCGACTCGGCGTCTGCCCGGGACCGGGACGACGCCTTCACCGTCACCCCGCTCGCCGGTGGCCGCGGGTGGGCGGTGGAGGTTCATTTTGCCGGCGTCGCCGACGTTGTCGGTCTCGGGTCGGTCGCCGACGAGCAGGCGTTCCTGCGGGCGGAGACGCGGTACCTGCGCAGCCGCACCATTCCGATGCTCGGCGAGACGGCGGAACAGGCTGCCACCCTGAGTTCCGAATCCGTGCGGACCAGTCTGCGGGTTACCGGCACGATCACCACCGGCGGTCGGCTGGTCGATGTCACCGTCGGCCGCGGACAGATTGCGGCGGGTCGGTGCGTGGCGGTTGATCACGCCGAGGCGCCCGCCGTCCTGACCGACTCGACACATCCGCTGCACCCCCAGTTGGTCGCGGCGGAGGCGGCCGCACAGGCCCTGCTGACCGCTCGCCGCGACGGCGGGGCCCTCGCGTTCTACGACCTCACCCGCGGTTGGGCGGCGAATGAGGACGGGGCCATCGTGGCGATCGCCGCGGAACTGCGGACCGTCGCCTACGTCATCGTGCAGGAGCTGATGATCGCCACCAATGAGGCGGTCGCCCTCTGGTGCGTCGAACAGGGGTTGCCGATCCTGTTCCGCAACCACCGCACCAACCCGGTCGCCGGCAGCACCGATGAGCTGATGACCGAGATCGCCGCCGCGGCCGGGGACCCGGACCTGTTTGCGAAACTCCGTGGGCGACTGCTGTCGACGCTGCGGGCCGCGACTTACGATCCGACGGTCCACGGCCACTACGGGTTACGGTTGAGCGCCTACAGCCATGTCACCTCCCCGCTGCGGCGGGTGGCCGACCTGATCAACCAGCGGATCATCTTCGCCCACCTCGACCGCTCCCCCGCCCCCTACACCTCGGATCAGTTGGCGGCCCTCGGCGCGGACCTGAACCGGCGCTCCCGCGCCGCCCGGGAGGCGAAGAAGAATCACTTCAAGCACGCCGACCAACGCATCGTCGCCGAACAGGCGGCCGCCGCCGATCTCGCCGCCCTGGACAGTCGCCGATTCCACAAGGTCCTCAAAGCCGAAGCCGCCGGACCGCTTCGGGCCGAACTCGGCTCCGAGCTCGCCCGCCGTGTCGACGCCGACCTGATGACCGCCCCGGACGTCGCGGTCCTGATCGACGCCGCCGACCCCACCTGGCTGCCCATCCAACTCCGCGTCCTGGACACCCTCGCCGACACCCATCCGGAGATGGGCCCCAGCGTGGTGTCGGTGTGGCGTCAAGCCCACCCCGATCAACCGCCGACCGACGTGGAGATCCGGCGCAACGGTGCCGACCACAACCCACTGTTCGCCGCCCGCGCCACCCACCTGAACATTCGCGGACCGTGGACCACCGGAACGGCGAAGAAGCCGGCCGAACAGGCCGCCCTCTGGGCGGCAGTGCGCGCGCAGCTGACCGGCACCGACAACCCCGACACGGACCCGGACTGGCCCACCACTCAGCCATCCCCGCATCCAACGACTCCCCCACCGGCGCCGCAGTATTCCGGTCCCGCCCCGTCCGCGAAACCACACCGAACGACGACTCCTGCCGCGCTGAATCTGGACGGGGCGAAGAAGTCCAAGGCACTGTCGAACCCGACCGCCTGGCTGATGAGTCTCGCCCAGAACAACGATCAGGCCCCGCCCGTGTGGGATTTCCACACCGACGGGCCCGCACACGCACCCCGGTTCACCGCCACCGTGCACCTTGCCGGCCACACCGCCACCGCCGATGCGACCACGAAAACCGCGGCGAAGACCGCATCGGGCACCGTGCTCGTCGAGGCACTCTTCGCGCAGCACTGAACTGACGATGTCCGTTTTGTCCGTTGTTCACCGCGGTGAACAACGGGCAAAACGGACATCATTAGGCGCGTTGGACGATCCGCGCATCATTGCGCCACCCGGCCGCGTGTCGGACCTGCCGCGACCACCTGATGCCGGTACCGCGCTCTCCGTCCGAAGTAGCCCACAGGAGTGGGTGAAGCAAACGGAAAGGGTCCCATGACCATTCATGTCCTTCTCAATCAGAAGGGCGGCGTCGGAAAGAGCCCCGTCGCCGTCAATCTCGCCGCCGTCACCGCGGACGTTCTCAACCAGGACGACGATCCCGATGCCACCTCCCCGGTCGCCGCGGTCTCCGTCGACCCGCAGGGCTCGGCCATCTGGTGGGCCGACCGCCTCGACAACCTGCCGTTCCACGTCGTCCAGGCCCACGACGACCTCAACGGGCTCCGCCAGTTGGGTCAGCTGCCCGGCATCCGACACGTGTACGTCGACACCCCCGGCTGGATCGACCTCAACGCCGCCGACGACACCTCCGACCCACTCGGTCGCGGACCGGCCGCCGACGCATTGCGGACGGTGCTCGAGGTTGCCGATCACGTCATCGTGCCGATGGAAACCGAACCGCTGTCCTTCGACCCGACCGCCCGCACCATCCGAAAGATCCTCGAGCCCCGCGGCATTCCGTACACCGTGGTCATCAACAACTGGGATCCCCGCGACGGCAAGTCCGACCTCGAGGAAACCAAGGACTTCGTCCGCGCAAACAAGTGGCCACTCGCCAAAACCGTCATCCGGCACTACAAACTGCACGCCCGGGCCAGCGCCGACGGCCTGGTCGTCACCGAATACCCCGCCAATCGGGTGGCGCTGCAGGCCCGGGAGGACTTCTACCGGCTGGCACTGGAACTGCGGATCGACGGTGGCCGGTGATGGCACGCGGCACCCGCACCAACCTCGCGACCCTCGCCGGCGTCGTCGGCGACAACTCCCCCGTCGACCGTCCCGCAGCCGGCGGGACACCGACCAACGTGCCCCTGAGCGAGCTGGCACCGAATCCGCGCAATCCGCGTGATGACCTCGGCGATCTCAGCGATCTGGTCTCGATCACCGGCACCCAACTCCAACCCGCCCTGGTCGTCACCCGGGACGCCTACCTGAAGCTGTATCCAGAAGACGAAACCAAGATCGGGCTCGCCCGCTGGGTGGTGATCAACGGGTGCCGGCGCCTTGCCGCCGCCGAAAACTTCGGCCGCCCCAACCTCGACATCGTCGTCAAAGACGAGGTCGCCAAGGACCGGGAGACCCTACTCGCCGCGGCGGTCATCGAGAACGTTCGCCGGATTCCTCCACCCCGCCGCTGCACTCACCGGCTTCACGAAAGTCCCCACATGAGACAAGCCCTTTCTCGAACCTGACTCGCCGGCGGCCGGCGGAGGTCCTGAATTCGACGTCGTGATGGGGTCGGCATGGGCTGCGTTAATTACTTCGACCTGAAAAACGAGGCGCCTTGGTGAGCATGATTCGGCTGTTCTCGGCCGGCCGGCCGGCCGGTCGGGATTGGGTTGGCCACAGACTCCCCCGATCGGCGTCCTTCAGCTGCCAGGGTGCTGATCTTGACCAGGTTGTGCGCCAGGACCCCGTGGCCGACCCAGATCTGGGCGCCTTCGGTGCTGTCGATTCGGGTGCGGTCCCAGCCGTATCCACGTTTGAGGGCGCTGATTCTGCCTTCGACTCCGGTGCGCCACTTGATTGTTCGTCGGAACGCTGGGCGGTGTTCCTCGGCTCGCCGGCCAGCTGAGGGTTTACCCTTGCGAGGGATCACCACGTTGCGCACGCCGAGGTCGCGTAGGTCATCTTCGACGGCTTTCTCGCCGTAGCCGCGGTCGGCGGTGACCGTGCGTGGCGGGCGCCCGGCACGTGTGCGGACCCGATCCACAGCTGGTGCCAATTGGGGTGCGTCGGCCGGGTTGCCGCGTTCGACGTTGTGGTCCACGATCACGCCGTCGTCGCCTTCGACGAGCTGGGCCTTGTGGCCGAACTCGACGGGCTTACCGAGCCGTCCCTTGGCGATGGGCCGGGCGTCGGGGTCGTGCAAGCTGACCCGCCGGGTCGCTCCGTCCGGGGTCTGCCCGGCCAACCGCTGTCGGGTCTGCGCGGTGATCTGCCGGGTGGCGGTGACCAGGTCCTCGAGGTCGTCGATGGCGCGGGCCAGGTGTCCGCGCCTGCGGCCCGCGGCCCCGTCGTGCGCACCCGTCCCCATCAGGGCTGTGGCCTTGGCGCGCGCCCGGCGCAGCGCGTGTTTCGCGTTGGCCAGCAGCCGTTCGGCATCGGTGGCGGCGGTCTCGGCCAGGTCGGCCCGCTCCCCGGTCGTGCGCCGGACCGCCGCCAGGGCCTCGCCTCGGCCCGCGGCGCTGCGCGACCGCAGCTTGAACCGATCGCGTGCGCACGCCTGCCCGCCGCACGGGACCGGTCCCGCACCCGGGTGCGAGTCGCTCCACCGGCAGCCTGGATCCGCTTGCCCGTGACCGCGATCCGTCGGATTGCCTTGGCCAACAAACCGGAGTCGGTGGGGTAGGACACGTTGCTGGGCACCACCGTCGTGTCGGCCCGCAACTTGGTGGTGCGCAGCACCTTGGCCTCGGTCGCCTTGGCCAGCAGCGCCTCGTTCAGCCCGTCCACCGCCGCCGCGCCACAGCGGGTCGTCAGCTTCATCAACGTGGTCGGGTGCGCCACCGACCCGTCCAAGGAAATCCGGCAGAACCGCCGCCACGTGATCGAGTCGCTCACCTCGCGGCACAGGCTCTCATAGCCGAGTCGGTAGCGGAACCCCCAGGAACATCAGCCGCAGGTAGATCTCCATCGGCGTCGACGGACGACCGATCCGCGGGTCGAAGTACGGCAAGAACGGTGCGAAGAACGCCGGATCATCCAGCAACGCGTCGATCCGAGCCAGCTCGTCAGGGAGCCGGAGCAACTCCAGCGGCAGCACCGACTCGAACAAGGACGGTTGATCGCCTACGGTACGGAACACGATGGCCTCGATCCCTTCTAGCCCAAGGGGTTGAGGCCATTCTCGCGTTCCAGGACTGGCTGATCACGCACCGCCACACCCCGACTTTTTCAGGTCGAAGTAATTAACGACTTGTCCTTCCTCGGTGGCCGACGAGTGAATGACATTTCTCGTCATGGCACCCGGGGACCGGACCCGTCTCAGCAGCATCGCCTACCGCGGTCGACTCCGCCGGTGCGGGCTCGATGATATCGCTGCCAGGCTCCAACACGACGTCAGCGACAGCCTTTTCGCTGCGAACGAAGGCGATACCCACCAAGATGAGCGCGCCCCCCAGCAGCTGCGGCCAAGTCATCGCCTCCCCCAGCAGAACCCACGCATAGGCAGCGGCCGCGACGACCTCGAGCAGCCCCACAAAGGACGCCAAACGTGAGCCGAGCATCCCGCTGGCCGTGATGCTAGTGAAATACGCAAGAGACGTCCCGATCACACCAAGGAGAGCAAGCGGAACCCACCACGGCACGGGAGATCCCAACACCGGCACAGTTCCGAACGTGGCGGCGAATGGCACCACCCCCGCGAGGCCCACGAGCCCGAGTGCGGTACCACCCACCAACAGCCCGAAGGAAGCCAACGCAACCGGCGGGAGGTCGTCGCCCGGATGGGCGGCGATCACGTAGTAGATGGCGCAGCCGATCGCGGCGAGACCAGCAAAGATCAGACCGAGCGTGTCCAGGCTCGTGCCATCGCTCGGCGAAACCACCATGGCGAGGCCGACCATCGACACCGCAGAGCCCATCAGAACCACCGCCTTGGGCATCCGGCGGGTGGTCGCCCAGACGAACCCGACCAGGAGCAGCGGGGCGAGGTATTCGACCAGAATGGCGCTGGAGACAGGGATCCGCGCGATAGCGGCGAAGTACATCAGCTGGCATCCAGCGACGCCGATCAGGCCCATCGCCAGGATGCGCCAGCGGGCCCGCCAGACCCCGGACCAGTTGCCGCACACCGCCAACAGTGCGATCGGCAGCAGGATGACACCACCGATGAGCGCCCGGGCGGTAACGCCGGCCGCGGGACTCCAGCCCGCCTCCAGCATCGGCTTCACGAAGGCACCGGACGTGCCGAAGCTGAACGCGGCGATAACCGCGATCGCCAGTCCTGCCGGGGTCTTGCTCATGATGGTGGACACCACCCTCCATGCTGTAAGGGGCTAAATGATTTACACTGATTACGCTAATCGGCGGATAATAAGGAGTCAAAGTGCATTTTGCCCCTGACACAGTTGCCGATCTCGCGTTCCTCGTCGACCTCGGCAACACCGACCCTGGAGCGACGCGCAGTGGCGACGGGTTGCCGGATCCCGCCGCCCTCACCGCCCTGCTCGACGCCCACGGATACTCGGGTCGGTTCGACCGCGACGACACTGAACTGCGGCACGTGCGGGGCGCACGGAGCTGGCTACGCAAGTCGTGGAGCCTGCCCCAAACCGAGATGGTCGACGAGATCAACGCCACCCTCACCGCGGCCCGAGCCCTGCCTCAGTTGGTAAGACACGACGGACTCGACTGGCACATCCACGCGATCTCGCGGGACGCACCCCTCGCGGAGCGCATCACGGTCGAAGCGGCGATGGCCTTCAGCGATGTGATCCGGTCCAACGAGACCGACCGGCTGCGGGTCTGCGAGGCAGAGGACTGCACCGGCCTGCTGATCGACCTCAGCCGCAACGCCTCCAAGCGCTTCTGCAGCGTGCGCTGCAGCAACCGAGTGAACATGATCGCTTTCCGCTCCCGCGCAACCTCTTCCTGACAGCCCGGGGCGAATGACGCGGTATACACAGTCCAATGGCCTTCCCTGTGGTGATGCCCAAGGTGGCGAAGAGGGTGGTGGTGCCGTCCCGGAGGAAGGTCGCGGCTGCGCTGTGAACAGGAGATCCACTGTGCGGACGACACCGAGGTTGCTGGCAGCTTGACCGTCCTCCCGTCGGCGATGGGGTGCACCCGCGCCCGGGAACAGCAACTTCCAAGAACTGCAATTACAATTGCAGAATTGTTCTCGATGCAATTTCGCAGGCATTGCGATTGGATTAGGTTGAGAGTGATCACCTGACAGTTCCGAGGAGACGAGGGCGCATGGCCACGAAGACTAAGCCGGCGGCGGGTCCTGCGACCTTCGATGACTTGTTGACCGAGATCCGGCAGCGCGAGGGCTCGTTGTCGCCGTCACACAAGAAGCTCGCCGAGCGGGTGATGTCCGACCCCGAGGCGGTGGCGTTCATGACCATCTCGGAGCTCGCAGCCGCGGTCGGGGTCAATGAGGCCACCGTCGTACGGTTCGCAACCGGGTTGGGGCTCAAGGGATATCCGGGTCTGACCCGGCTGTGCCGGGAGCGCCTCCAAGAGCAGGCGCAGCTGCTGCGCCGTTTCGACAACCTCGAGCACATGGCGGCGGACGGGGCCGGGCTGATCGAACAGACCGTCGCCCTCGATCAGGCCAACATCGCCCGCACCTTCGCCCGGATCGAGGATGCGACGTGGAATTCGGCGGTCGAGCACCTCGCCCGATCCCCACGCGTGCATGTCATGGGATTGCGCAAGTGCCACGCCCCGGCGTACCTGCTCGGGTATCTGCTGCGCATGCTGCGTGAGGACGTCGAAATCGTCACCGCCAGCGTCGGTTCCCTCACCGATGATCTGCGTCGGGTCCGCGAGGGCGACAGCTTCGTGGCGATGTCGATTCACCGTTACAGCGCCGACACCGTGCGCGCCGCCGAGTGGGCGCGGCACAGCGGGGCACACGTCATCGCCTTCACCGACAACGCCAGCTCCCCGCTCGCCACGTATGCGCACGACACCTTCTACATCGATGCGTCGAGCGCCTCGGTGTTGCGCTCGATGACAGCGTTCACCTCGCTGGCCCAGGCGATGTCCGGCGGCGTCGCGCAACTTCTGGGACATCGGGTGCGCGAAACCCTCCTCGAGGAGGAGAAGCTGCTGAGCAACTTCAGCGTGTACGCCACCGACGCTACGAAAGGCTGACGGCAACAGAAGGTCACGGCCTGCCCATATCGACGCCGAACGAGTAAGCCCCCTCGTTCTAAATCCTGCGCGCGCCAGGGCGCAGAAATTCCTCGGTCGCAACAACAAGTTGGTGTAACGAGTCGCGCCTGGTTCGCATGAGACGAGTGGGGTGCACCCGATCTGGTGCACCCCACTTCCCGAGTCTGCGAGGGCTACTACTGGCGCGATTCCGCCACCCCGAGATCGCTGCCGGTCGCGGCTGCCGCGGCGGTACGTCGCTGGTGGATCAGTCCCGCGGCCACCGCCATGACGGTGACGATCATGGTCAGCACCAGGGGGGTTCGGGTGGCCTGGACGAAGGCCATTCCGCCGACGATCGCCAGCAGAATCGCACCAACGACGTACGACAGGTAGGGGAAGCCCCACATCTTGACCGGCAGCGCGGCTTTCTCCTCCGCGGTCTTGTTGCGGCGGCCGACGATTTGGGTGGCGCAGATGCACAGGTAGACGACCACGGCGACGGCACCGGAGGAGCTGAGCAGGAATGTGAATACGGCGCCGGTGGGCAGGAAGTAGTTCGCGATCACGGCGAGGAATCCGGCGCTCGAGGCGGCGAGTACCGCTTTCACGGGGACTCCGGACTTGCCGGTCTGTCCGAGCACCCGGGGCGCTTCGCCGCGGCGGGCGAGCGAGAAGAGCATCCGGGAGGAGGAGTAGATGCCCGAGTTCAGGCAGGACAGCACCGCGGTGAGCACGACCAGGTTCATGATGGTTTGCGCGCCGGGCAAGCCGAGGAGGTTCAGCACGGCGGTGTAGGGGCTCTTGGTGACCTCGGTGGTGTCCCAGGGCAGCAGGGTGACGACCACCAGGATGGAGCCGACGTAGAAGATCAGGATGCGCCAGGCGACACTGCGCATGCTCTGTCGGACAGCTTTGACCGGATCCTTGGCCTCACCTGCGGCGATGGTAACCAGTTCGGTGCCGAAGTAGGAGAAGAACACTGTCAAGGTGGCAATCAGCAGCGGGGTGAGGCCGTTCGGGAACAGCCCGCCGTGGCCGAGAAGATTCGAGGTGCCCGGAGAGTCGAAATGCGGAAGCAGACCGCAGATTGCGGCGATCCCGATGCCGATGAACAGCACGATCGCGGTCACCTTGATCATGGCGAACCAGAACTCGAACCGAGCGAAGGACGTCACCGCCGCCAGGTTCACCCCGGTCAGCACGGTCATGAAAATCAGTGCGTAGAGCCAGGTGGGCACGACGGGGATCAGTTGGTTCGCGATCGCGGCGCCGGCGATCGCCTCGAACGCGACGGTCACGCACCAGTGATACGCATAGAGCCACCCCACGGACAGCCCAGCCCACGAGCCGAGTTCGCGGGAGGCGTATGTCGAGAACGAACCGGTCTCTGGGCTTGCGGTGGCCAGCTCGGCGAGCATCCGCATCACCAGAATGATGAGGAGCCCGGTGAACAGATAGACCAGGACGATGYCCGGGCCGGCCGACGAAATCGCCTTGCCGCTGCCGACGAATAGGCCGGCGCCGATGACGCCGCCGATGCCGATCATGGTCAGCTGGCGAGTATTGATGGAGTGCTTGAGATTTTCCGTACTGGAAAGCGAGGTTGGCACGATGCCTTCTTCCGTGAAACGCGGGGATGTGACCCAGGTAACTGCGTGTCAGCCATGAAACACGTCATCGAAGCCGGATGCAAGTGTGTTTGCATAACACTGACGCTCTGCAAATATTGATCGTCTGGACGAAAAGTCGCTTCCAACTGGACAGATGCCGCAGATCGGCGCGCCAGAATCTGCCGAAATCCGATACCGGGACGGGGGCGCCATTCTCGCCGCAACCAAAACTGCCCTCGCCGGGCACGGCCGACACGGCCACCCCTGCACGAAGCGCGATTGCAATTGCGTGATGAATCAGATTTGCAAATCTACTTGCATTGACGGCGGTGATGCTGTTGTATGGATCACATGAGGTCCCGATCGACGCGCTCGGACGACAGCGCCAGCGCGGGATCGTCGGGCAGCGCCCCGCCATGGGAGCCTCCCGCCCCAGTGGCCACACCGGCAGCGGGACAACGTATTACAGATCGAGAAGAAAGCGACGTGAAACGATGACGACCGTCCTGGTAACCCGATCGGGTTCGACCGCGACCCTGGCATTGAACCGGCCCGACCGCCTCAACGCGGTGAGCGAGGAGCTGTACCAGACGCTGATCGACGAACTGGTCGTGGCGGACACCGACCCGGACGTGCGCGCGGTCGTCCTCACCGGCACCGGGCGCGCGTTCTGTGTCGGCGCCGACCTCAAGGCCCACAAGTCCGGCACCCGCAGCCGGGAGGAGCAGGCCCACTATCTTGATCTCGGGCAGCGGGCGTGCGAGCAGATCCAGACGATGGATACCCCGGTGGTTGCCGCGGTCAACGGCTACGCCCTCGGCGCCGGCGCCGAAATGGCCGTCAGCGCCGACTTCCTCGTCATCGCCGAGGACGCCCAGATGGGCTTCCCCGAGGTCAGCATCGGCACCTTCGTCGGCGGCGGCGTCACCAACCGACTCCCCCGTCTGGTCGGGCTGCGGCGGGCGACCGACATGCTGATCCTCGGTGAACGCTTCACCGGCAGCCAGGCCCTCGACTGGGGCCTGGCGCACTCCGCCGTTCCCAGCGATTCGCTGATCGACTCGGCGCACAACCTAGCCGACACCCTCGCCGCGAAAGCGCCGCTGTCCCTTGCTCGGATGAAGGCCGCCCTGCGGCGCAACGATCCCCTCGACGTCGTGCTCGACACCGAACCGCAGGAACTGCTCGCACTGATGGGCACACAGGACTGGGCCGAAGGCGTGGCCGCGTTCGGCGAGCGCCGCACCCCGATATTCAAGGGAAAGTAGAGATGACAACCATGGCACAGCCCGCCCCTGCCGCGGTCGCCGCTCCCCCGACACCGACCCGCACCCCGCTCGAGCGCCTCTTCGACCCCCGTTCCATCGCGATCGTCGGCGCGTCCACCAGCCCGACCAAACGCGGCTATCAGGCCGTCCGCGCGCTGCAGCAGGCCGGGTACGAGCACCCGGTGCACCCCGTCAACCCGAAGGCCACCGAGATCCTCGGTCTCGAAGTCGTCCCCTCGATCGACCAACTGCCCTACGGCATCGACGTCGCCCTCATCGCCCTGCCCGGCGCCGCGGTACCCGACGCCCTGCGCCGCTGCGCGGCAGTCGGAATCGCCGGAGCGGTCGTGCTGGCCAACGGATTCAAGGAAACCGGGGACTCCGGCGCCGACCTCGATGCCGCCCTGGCTGAGGCGATCGCCGAGACCGGCGTGCGGGTCATCGGACCGAACACCTCCGGAATGCTCAACGTCTCGACCGGCGCGAACCTGGTCGGGTTGCAGGACGTGCCCAAGGGCCCGATCAGCGTGGTCACCCAGAGCGGAAACATGCTGTTATCCCTGGTCAACGACAACCGCGCATTGAAGGGCCCCGGCTTCCACGCCTACGTCGGACTCGGTAACCAGGCCGACGTCCGCTACGACGAATGCGTCACCGAACTCGCCCGCCACCCCGGCACCGGTGCCGTCGCCATCCACTCGGAGGGTTTCGCGGACGGGCGGGCGTTCCTGCAGGCCGCCACGCGCGCGGTGCAGGACAAGCCGGTAGTAGTTCTGCGCGGTGGACGCTCCGAGATCGGCCAGCGCACCGCCCTCTCGCACACCGGGTCGATCGCCGGGTCCGACGCCGTCGCCACCGCGGTGCTGCGTCAGGCAGGTGTCGAACTGGTGGACCGCTCCGACGAATTGGCTGTTGTCGCGGGCGCATTGGCCACCACCGCTCCGATCGCTCCCGGCCGCAAGGTCGCCATCCTCTCCGACGGCGGCGGCCACGCCACTTTGGCCGCCGATGCACTGACCGCCCGCGGTATCGAACTCGCGCAGATCAGTGATCGGACCCAGCAGGTCCTGCGGGAGCTGCTCGGCGGGCCGGCGTCGGTGGTCAACCCCGTCGACGTGGCCGGGGCCACCGACGCCGATCCCGCGGTATTCGCCGACGCGGTCGATGCCCTCATGAGGGATCCGGCGGTCGGGTTGGTGCTGATCGTGGGCCTGTACGGCGGCTACCACCTGCGTTTCGACGCCAGCCTGAAAGACGCCGAGGATGCCGCCGCCGACCGGCTCCTCGAACTGACGGCCTCGAATGGGGTGCCGCTGCTGGTGCAGAGCTGCTACGCCGGTGACACCGTCTCCAACCACGACCGCCTGCGGGCCGGTGGGGTGGCGGTGATCAACTCCATCGACCACGCCGTCCGTGTGGTCGCTGCCCTCGACCGGCGCGGGCAACGCCTGGCGACCGCGGCGCAGCGCTCGCCCCTCGCCCTGCCCGCCCCCGCTCCGCGTGCGGCCGGGAGGACGGGAATCCTGGACGAGCCCACCGCCCGCGCTCTCGTCGAGGACGCCGGGGTCGACATCGGCGGATGGACCTTCGCCCGCACCGTCGACGACGTTGTCGCCGCGGTCACCGGATACGGACGGTCCTGTGCGCTGAAGATCGTGTCGCCGCAGGTCATCCACAAGTCCGACGTCGGCGGGGTGAAACTGAACGTGGTCGGGGCCACCGCCGCGGAGAACGCCCAGGCCATCATCGATTCGGTCACCGAGAAGGTGCCCGGCGCGGCAATCGACGGCATCGTCGTCACCCCGATGGCCGATACGGGCATCGAACTGCTCGTCGGCGCCACTCACGACCCGATCTTCGGTCCGGTGGTGGCCTTCGGCAGCGGTGGAGTCATGGTCGAAGCGCTCGAAGATGTCACCTTCCGCGCGGCGCCGTTCACCGAACTTGAGGCCCACGAGATGATCGACGAGACCATCGCCTCGCGCATGCTCGACGGCTACCGCCACCTCCCGGTGATCGATCGGGGCGCGCTGGCTCGATTCCTCGTCCGCGTCGGAGACATCGTCGCCGCGCACCCGGAAATCGGCGAGCTCGACCTCAACCCTGTCATCGCATCGGACACCGGCATCGTCCCCGTGGACGTAAGGATAGTCCTGTCCGACAACATCTCTGGAGCACACGCATGAGCGACCCCCTTCTGATCGATCGCGTCGGCGACACCGTCGTCTGGACGCTCAACAACCCCGAAGCCCGCAACCCCATCTCCGAAGCCGACACCATCGAGGCACTCGAGGACGCCGTCACCGCGGTCAACCGCGACCCGAGCGTACGAGTGGCGATCCTCACCGGCGCCGGCTCCGCCTTCTCCTCCGGCGGCAACGTCAAGCACATGCGGGACAAGGAAGGCATGTTCGGCGGGTCGCCGGCCGAACTGCGCCAGGGCTACCGGCACGGCATCCAACGCATCCCCAAGGCCCTGTATCACTGTGAGATCCCGACGATCGCCGCCGTGAACGGGCCTGCCATCGGTGCCGGCTGCGACCTGGCGATGATGTGCGACCTGCGGATCGCTGCCAGCACCGCGAAGTTCGCCGAAAGCTTCGTCAAGGTCGGCATCATCCCCGGTGACGGTGGCGCCTGGCTGCTGCCCCGCGCCATCGGCATGGCCCGGGCAAGCGAGATGGCGTTCACTGGAGAGGCGATCAGCGCGCAGACAGCACTCGAATGGGGCATGGTCTCCGCGGTCGTCGAGCTCGACCAGCTCCTGGCGAGCGCCCACCAACTGGCCGACCGGGTGGCAGCCAACCCGCCCCACGTGCTGCGGATGACCAAGCGGCTGCTCCGCGAAGGTCAGCACCAAAGCCTCGAGAGCATCCTGGAACTGTCCGCGGCCATGCAGGCGGTCGCGCACCACACCGAAGACCATCACGAGGCTGTCGGGGCCATGCGCGAGCGGCGCACCCCGCAGTTCAGCGGCCGATGAGCGCCACCGCCCCGGTTCGGGTCGGGGTCATCGGCGGCGGCATCATGGGATCGGGTATCGCCGAGACTGCCGCCCGCGCCGGCTGTGAGGTCACCGTCATCGACGTCGCCGCGGCCGAGGCCGTGCTGCCCCGCATCGACAAATCCCTCAGCCGCGCGGTCTCGTCCGGGAAACTCTCCGACGACGACGCCCGCGCGGCACTGTCCCGGATCAGCGCGGCACCGGAACTGTCCGTCCTCGACGAGCAGACGGTGATCATCGAGGCAGTTCCGGAAATCGAGGACATCAAACTCGATCTGTTCGCCCGGCTCGATTCCATCGCCCGACCCGACGCGCTGCTCGCCACCAACACCTCGTCGATACCGGTCGCGCGGATCGCGGCGGCGACAACCCGACCGGAGAAGGTCATCGGTGTGCACTTCTTCAACCCGGTTCCGATCCTGCCACTGGTCGAACTGGTCCCCAGCATGCTGACCGCATCCGAGACCACCGATGCAGCAGCCCATTTCGCAACGGAGGTCCTCGGTAAGCGCGTCATCCACGCAAAGGACCAGGCCGGATTCGTCGTCAACGCACTGCTGATCCCATACCTGCTCTCCGCGGTGCGCATGTACGACATCGGAGTCGCCACCGCCGAGGACATCGACCAAGGCATGGTCGACGGCTGCGCCCACCCACTCGGACCGCTCAAGCTGATCGACCTGATCGGCATCGACACCACCGTGGCCATCGCCGACGCCCTCTACGCCGAGTTCAAAGAACCGCACCTCGCCGCCCCACCGGCCTTACGCCGGATGTGCGACGCCGGCATCCTCGGCCGCAAGAGTGGCCGCGGCTTCTACCAGTACACCAGGTAAGGGAGCACAAAAGACATGACCTTCTCGTCGGACACCTCGTCGGTTATCGTTGCCGGCGCCCGCACCCCGGTCGGGCGGCTGCAGGGAACGCTGAAGGATTTCTCCGGGGCCGCCCTCGGCGGCGTAGCCATCGCCGGCGCACTCGACAAGGCCGGGATCTCCGGCGATCTGGTGGATTACGTCATCATGGGCCAGGTCCTCACCGCCGGTGCCGGGCAGATCCCCGCACGCCAGGCCGCGGTCGCCGGGGGGATCCCGATGTCGGTTCCCGCCTTGACCGTCAACAAAGTGTGCCTGTCGGGTATCGACGCGATCGCGCTCGCCGACCAGCTCATCCGCGCCGGCGAAGCCGAGATCGTTGTCGCCGGCGGCCAGGAGTCGATGTCGCAGGCACCGCACCTGCTCGAACACAGCCGAACCGGATACAAATACGGCGACGTGACGCTGCGAGATCACCTCGCGTACGACGGATTGCACGACGTGTTCACCGACCAGGCCATGGGCGCGCTAACCGACCAGCACAACGCCATCGCGCCGCAGCCGGTCACCCGCGCCGAGCAGGACGCGTTTGCCGCCGCATCCCACCAGCGCGCCGCGGCGGCGTGGAAGAACGGGCTCTTCGACGACGAAGTCGTGGCGGTGTCGATCCCGCAACGCAAGGGAGACCCCCTCACTTTCTCGAAAGATGAAGGCATCCGGGCCGACACCACCGCCGAATCGCTGGCCGGCTTGCGGCCGGCGTTCGGCGCCGACGGCACCATCACCGCCGGATCGGCGTCCCAGATCTCCGACGGTGCCGCCGCCGTCGTGGTGATGAGCAAAGCCCGGGCCCGTCAACTCGGCATCACGTGGTTGGCGGAGATCGGCGCCCACGGCATCGTCGCCGGTCCGGACTCGACCCTGCAACGCCAACCCGCCCACGCCATCACCACGGCCTGCGCCCGCGACGGCGTCATTCCCGAATCGCTCGACCTGGTCGAGATCAACGAGGCGTTCGCCGCGGTCGGGATCACCTCGACCCGCGAACTCGGGCTCGACGAGGCCCGAGTCAACGTCAACGGCGGAGCCATCGCCATCGGCCACCCGCTCGGCATGTCCGGTGCTCGCATCACCTTGCACCTGGCCCACGAACTCCGCCGCCGCGGCGGCGGAACCGGTGCCGCCGCCCTCTGCGGAGGCGGCGGCCAAGGAAGCGCCCTGCTTCTCCGCGTCCCTGGATCCTGACCGGAACCACACGAATGTCTGTGCAACCCCGACCGGGCGGCGCAGACGGCACGGACCAACTGCCCGGCCTGCAACAACCAGGTCGGGCATCGCCGTCCTGATCCCCATCCTCGACTTTCGGCACTCTCGATATCAGCCCACGATTTCCGCGGAGGTACCGCAATGAACGCCCACATCGACGAAAGCACCGTCGCTGGCCTGAAGTGGTTGGTGATCTCCGGCGAGCGCACAGCCGCGTTCAGCCTGCTCGGCGAGTACACCCGCGAGGCGATCACTTCTGTCCAGAACGAACTGCCGGAACGCGAGGGCCTGAAGTCCTTCACCCGCAGCGGAGTCGGCCACCGCATCCTGACCGATGTGAGGGCGGCCACCGAGCAGACCTACCCCCACTACGCCGAGGAACTTCGCGCCCTCGCGTCCGGTGCAGGCCTCGACTATCATGATCTGCTACTCGCCAACTTGCGCGGCGACATCGGCGTCGACGACGGCACCGGCTGCACCGACCTCGCCTGGCGTGGATCTCGCTCCTTCGTCGCCGATAACGAAGACGGCGCCCCAGCCCTCAACGGGCACTTCATGTTCCTGACTCTACGGATCGACGGCGACATGCCCGTAACGGTGCAGTGGTATCCCGGGTTCCTGCCGGCCAACACCATCGCCGCCACCGGCGCCGGACTGGTCTGGGGAATCAACCACATCCAGGTCACCACGCCCATCGCCGCACCGGGCCGCCACTTCGTCGCCCGTGCCCTCCAACAGTGCACCGACTTCGACCACGCGCTCGACTACCTGCGCACCCACCCCAGCGCCGGCGGCTTCGCCTACACGATCGGCGACACCACAACAGGCCGGGTTGCGATCGTCGAATCAGCAGCCGGACGAGTCGCTGCCCGCGAACTCGCGCCGGAGGGCGCCTTCGAATGGCACACCAATCACCTCCGGTTCATCCCCCACCCACCCGATCTGGCACCCGCCGGCACTGCCACAGCCAATCTGGGGCAACGAGAGGAGAGCTTGGGACGGGGCAAGACCCTCGACACCCTGGGCCCCGTACTAGAGCCGAACGTCAACTGGTTCAAACGGATACTCTGCGGAGCGCCCGTCCCCGACGGGGTTCATCGCACCGCCGCAGGTTCCGACCCACTCCAAACACTGTGCACGACCGTCACGAACCTCACCGACAAGACAATCTCCATCAACAGCGCATGCGGATCCAGCACAACGCTGCGGTTGGAGGATTTCACACACGGCAGGTCGTAACCGACTGCTGGCGTCACCCCACCCCCCGCACCACGACGCCGGCACTCCCCGACACGTCGCCGGCACCCCACATCACAAACCGGGGACATGTCATTACACCAGGTCACAGCACCATCACACCCTAACGCAGCACACGGCCCGCACCCCGGGAATCGGGTGCGGCCCGACAGCAAGACAACCACTCAGCACGCTTAGCCACGGCGTACCCCCGCGCGTGGGCCAACAGGCCCGTCCAGACCCCGACTGGACGTGTCACCAGTCCAGTTCAGACGGATTGTCGAAGCGGATCCGCTATCGGGTTTCGTTGGGTCAAGGACGATGAGCATGGTCCGAGGAGAACTCGGGGATCATGGTGCACTCCAGTGTGCGAGCGTCCATCGAGCCATCCGGGCGGCGGCGCAACTTGTGCTGTTGCCCGGAGGGGAATATCCAGACGCTCTACCTAAGCGATACTCTTGAAATAGGTGGTTAAGAGGTGAGCAGTGCGATGTCATGAAGGTCRCCGAACGGACGAATCGATCTAGGCGATGGTCGACGCCGATCCGTTTGCGACGCAGCGCGACGTAGCCCGCACGGTGACTGCGGAATTGGCCTCCGCGGGGTTCGACGACGCCGAGGAGGTCGGCCGAGGCGGTTTCGGTGTCGTGTTCCGCTGCAGCCAGGCGGCCCTCGATCGCACCGTCGCGGTGAAAGTACTCACTGCCGACTTCGACGACGATAACCGGGAACGCTTCTTCCGGGAACAACGGGCGATGGGCCGACTCACGGGGCATCCCAATATCGTTGAGGCGCTGCAGGTCGGTGTAACCGAGAGCGGCCGCCCTTTTATTGTCATGCCTTACCACCCGCGGGGCTCCCTTGACGCCCGTATTCGCCGTCATGGCCCCCTGCCGCTGGACGAGGCGCTGCAGCTGGGCGTGAAGCTGTCGGGGGCTCTGGAAACCGCACATCGGCTCGGCGTTCTCCACCGGGATGTGAAGCCCGCAAACATCCTCCTCACCGAGTACGGCGAGCCCGCCCTCACCGACTTCGGTATTGCCCACATCGCCGGGGGGTTCGAAACCGGCACCGGAGTGGTGACGGGTTCACCGGCGTTCACCGCCCCGGAGGTGCTCGCCGGCGAGTCACCCAGTGCTGTCTCGGACGTCTATGGGCTCGGTGCAACCTTGTTTTGCGCGATCACCGGGCACGCCGCGTTCGAACGGCGCAGTGGCGAGCAGTTGGTGGCACAGTTTGTGCGGATCACTACCGAACCTGTCCCCGATCTTCGTGACCATGGCTTCCCTGATGAGGTGGGTGCAGTGGTGGAACGCGCGATGTCCAGGATGCCGGCGGAGCGACAGTCAACCCCCGAAGAAATCGGCGACGAACTCCGCGCTCTCGAACTGAGCCTCGGCCTTCCGGTCGCGGACATGGCTCTCCATGCGCCGGCGGGGGCGGTGTCGGACGATCGCGAACCAAAGTCGCCGAGGCAGCGGAAGTCGACTGGGCCCGCCGCGCAGCGCGGACGTCAGGGGAACCTCCCGCTTGAACTCACTAGCTTCCTCGGTCGCCGTCACGAGCTGACCGAAGTGAAGAATCTGCTGGCTGGTTCGCGCCTTGTTACGTTGACCGGGATCGGAGGCGTCGGAAAGACCCGACTCGCACTGCGCGTTGCCGCGGCCATGCAACGCGATTTCGCAGATGGTGTGTGGCTGGTCGAGTTGGGTGAGGTGCGCGACGAGTCACTTCTGGTGGACCTGTTGGCCAACGCGTTGGGATTGCAGGACCGGACTGCGCAACCCCTCCAGAATGTGTTGCGCGAGTTCCTGACTTCCCGCGAGGTGTTGCTGGTATTGGATAACTGTGAGCAGATAGTGGACACCGTTGCGGCCCTCGCTTCGACCCTGCTGCGCACTTGCCCAGGTCTGCGCCTTCTCGTCACCAGTCGGGAGGCCCTCGGTATCGGCGGTGAATCGATCCTGCGCATGGCACCGCTCGCGGTACCCGACTACGATCGCCGGCCCGGGCTGAAGGGGCTAATCAGCTACGACGCCGTGGCCCTATTCGCTGACCGTGCGGCCACCGCGGTTCCCGACTTCGCGCTCACCGAGGAGAACAGTGAGGCGATAGCGCGAATTTGCCGGAGACTGGATGGTTTGCCTCTAGCGATCGAACTTGCGGCCGCCCGTTTGCGGGTGATGTCGCCCGAGCAGATCCTGCAACGCCTGACGGACCGCTTCGTTGTGCTGACCCGCGGGGGTCGCGACGCGCCGAACCGGCAGCAAACCCTGCGGTTGTGCATCGATTGGAGTTTCGAACTGTGCACGCCGAGCGAGCAGCGAGCATGGGGCCGCCTGTCGGTGTTTGTGGGCACCTTCGAAATGGACGCGGCAGACGCGATGTGTGCTGGTGACTCGATATTGGACGATCCGCTCGACCTGGTGACCTCGTTGGTCGACAAGTCAATTTTGGTCCGAGAAGAAGCGGACACCATCGTGCGGTTCCGCATGCTTGAAACACTCCGGGACTACGGCCGGGCGCAGATGCAACGCAGCGGCGAGTATCACGAGCTACGCCGCCGGCACCGAGACTGGTACCAACAGATGGTGCTGGAAGCCGAAGCCGAGTGGATCAGTCCACAGCAACTCGAATGGGTCTCCCGAGTCAAACGAGAGCGGCCTAATCTGCGCGAGGCGATGGAATTCTGCCTCTCTGAACCCGGAAGCCGGGAGATTGATGCTGGCCTGCAGATCGCAACGGGTCTTTACATGCTCTGGGGGACACAGGGTCTGCTCACCGAGGGACGACGGTGGCTCGACCAGCTTCTCGCCCGATCCACAGACACGTTCACCATGGAGCGGGTCAAAGCCTTGTGCATCGCGAGCGTGTTAGCCGAACAACAAGGTGATCTCCAGGTGGGAGCACCACTTGTGGAGGAAGCCCGAACAGTGGCCGAAAACATGAGTGACCCACTGGCGAACGCAATCATCGCCCATGCCAACGGGCTCCTCGCGATGTTCAGTGGGAACCTCGAGCAGGCGTTCTCAGAAATCGACAGTGCACTGGAGATGCTCCGTGAGCGCGGCGAGCTCACTCGACTTCTCGGGGGCCTGATCCTGGTGGGCTTGGTACGGGATCTGCTCGGCGATACTGCGCAAGCGATCACATTCTACGCATCGGCCCTGGAGATTACAGAACGTCGCAAGGAGGTCGTCTACCGGTCCTACGCGCTGTGGGCCATGGCTGTCGCGACGTGGCGGCAGGGTGATCCTGATAGGGCAACCGAAAACCTGATGCAAGGGCTACGCCTGGCGCAGCGTGTCGACGATCCGGTCTGTTCTTCGATGTGCGTGGAGGCGCTCGCCTGGATTGCCGGCACGGAAGGGAATGCGAGGCGCGCGGCTGTGCTGATGGGAGCGGCGGAGAATCTTGTTCTGGGCGTGGGAACCTCCGCCTCGTTCATTTCCAACCTTGTTGTCTATCAAGAGGAGTGCGAACGAGCATCACGGCAGGTACTCGGCGACCGGGAATTCGAATCAGGCCTGAGTGAGGGCAGGGCACTCGACCTCGACGGCGCCGTCGCCTTCGTACTCGGCGGCCAGGACCCCGGTTCCTCGGCCATCGCAGGCCCAGAGTTGGTCCTGACCACCCGGGAACGCCAGGTCGCCGAATTGATCGCCGAAGGCCTCGGCAACAAGGCCATAGCCTCTCGCTTGGTGATTTCGCTCCGCACCGCCCAAGGACACGTCGAACACATCCTTGCGAAGCTGGGATTCACCTCTCGTGTGCAGGTCGCGGCCTGGGTAGTGGAGCACAGGCAATCACCAGCGATCCAGGATCACAAGCACCGGTGATCCAGGAGGAACCAGACACCAGCCTCGCCTGAGGGGCGAGCCCCACGCTAGTCGGGGCCGGCCGGGGGAACGCGACGCACTGCCTACGAATTGCGTGAGGAAGTCGGCGTCGCGCTCCCTTCCGCTCGACGTTTCACCGGGTGCTGACGAACCCACCGACAGCTCAGGGTGTGGTCTACCGTGTCTGCGCCCAGATGGGCGGGCGCTTTTCCTTGAATGCAGCGATGCCTTCGGCCGCCTCGGCGGAGGTGAAGAAGTTCGCCGATTGAGCCCCCAGCTCTGCCAGCCGATCGTGCATCGCGGGGTCCTGGTATTCGCGGACAAGCCTCTTCGTCGCCGCGAACGCCCCCGGTGCAGTCAACATCAGCTCGGCGACGACCTCCTCGACCACGATGTCGAGGTTCCCTTTTGTTGCGATCTTGTCGATCAGCCCGATGCTGACCGCGTGCTGTGCGTCGAAGCGGGATCCGGTCACGAATAGGCGATGCGCTGCAGCCGGCGCCATTCGGGGCAGGAGGATTGCCGAGATGACCGCTGGTACCACTCCGATGCGGACCTCGGTCAGGGCGAACGTCAGGTCGTCTTCCGCGACGACAAGGTCGGCCGCCGCCGCCAAACCAAGGCCACCCGCGCGTGCAGGACCGGCCAGTCGGGCGATCACAGGCTTGGGAAATGACCAAATCTGTTCGATCAGTTGCGGAAAGGTAGGCCACGACGGGTCTGCGGTTTGGCCCACTTCTTTCAGGTCTGCGCCAGCGCAGAACGTGGGTCCCTCGTGGGTGAGTACAACAACCCGGGCCGACGGTGTCTGTGCCACGCGCTGGAACGACTCGTAGAGATCGGCCACCAGACGGTGTGATAGTGCGTTGTGGTTCGCCGGTGAATTCAACGCGATGCGCGCAACAGCGCCATCGATGTGCACGGTCGCCAAATCGTCAGGCATCGGAACCTCGGTTGACTCCGGGGATGTACACCGATCGGTCGCGGACGCACTTGCCCAGGACCGTGGGTTGGGCGTCCAACGCCAACGACGCAGTTCCCGTGGCATCTCGTCGGCAGTGGTCGTCGGGAGAATCTCGGTCGTGAGCGCTCGTAGCCACTTCGTGCAGGAGGATGAAACCTCCAAACGACAGGCCCGCTAGCGAAAGGATGGCGGCATAGAGCCGGTCGAACATCGTTACCTCCTTTGGCGTTTCAATTCACAGTGCTTGGAACCGGCAACGATCTCGACGTTGGCAGTGTTGAAGGTGTAGCGGGAGTGCGGATCCCCTATTGAGCGCCGTCCGGTTCGGGCGTCTTGATCACGGAAGGAAGCAGATCGGTTTGCATAATCGGGGGATGGTCGATCAACCGTTTGCGCACGCACAGGGCCCCCACCGCGCTGAGCGCGGCGCCGAACATCAAGAGGAAGGCCGGCGCGTTGCTGTTGCCGGTGATGTTGACCAGAAGCTGGCTCAGGTATAGGGCCGAGCCGCCGAGAACGGCTGCCACCAGGCCGTAGCCGATAGCGAAGACGGTTCCTCTGACGCGGGCCGGAATAACTTCGACGTAGGTGACCGGCGCGATCGCAGAGTAGAGCACCGGGCAGACGGTCAGCAGCAGAGCCCACAGGAAGGCATCCTCCACGGTGTCGGCGCTGCTCAGTCCGCTGAAGAGGGGATACGAGGTGATCAACACGAGGAGAGACAGTGCCAGCAACGGCTTCCATCGTCCCCACCGATCGGCGAGGCGACCACCGACGAAGACCAGTACTACGCCGATCGCCAGTGTCGTGACCGAGATCGTCGTGGCTGCGAGCCGCGAGAAACCAAGTCCAATGATGTAGCTCTGCGAGTAGGTGTAGACCATGTAGATGCCGATCATGTGCAGTGCACCGATTAGGAAGATCAGCAGCAGCAGTCGCCAGTGCTGAGTGAAAGCCTCGCGCGCAGGCGCCTCCGTGGTCTCACCCTTCTTTACGAGTGCCATGAACTCCGGGGTTTCCCCGAGTCGGCTACGCAGGTAGAGGCCCACCACACCCATCGGGAGTGCGAGGAGGAACGGAATTCGCCAGCCCCAGGCCTCCACCTGTTCGGGAGTGAGAGCGGCGTTGAGGACGAGGACGGTCACCGCGGCGAGGAACAACCCCGCGACACTGCCGATCTGCACTCGACCGGTCATCTGGCCGCGCACACGCTCCGGTGAGTACTCGGCGGCGTAGATCAGTGCGGTGCTGTATTCACCCGCTGCGGCCAATCCTTGAACGAGCCGCAGGACCACCAGCAGGACCGGTGCTGCGATACCGATCGCCGCCGCAGTCGGGAGTAAGCCGATCAGCGGGGTCGCGGTTGCCATCAACAGCAGGGTCACCACGAGGGTATTGCGCCGGCCGATGCGATCGGCAAGCGGCCCGAATAACAACGAGCCCAACGGTCGAACCACAAACGCTGCACCGAAAACGGCGAAGATTGACAGCAGTGCCGTGCCGGACTGGGCGTTGGGAAAGAATTGTTTGGCGAGAACAGTCGCCAGAAAGCCGTACACCGCGTAGTCGTACGTTTCGACAGTGTTGCCCACCGTCGCGGCGACCGTCACTCGACGCACGGTTCGGGGCTCGACAACCGAGGTCGTCTGCGGAGATATTGCGTTCACCGTTCTCCTTTGTGCTTGTGCCTGCCGATCGCTGACGGGTCGCAACGATCCAGGACTTAGCGCCACACGCGAAGTGTGGCACAGAACACTATAAGCATGCTGAAGATATACACCACATTGGCCTATTGCAAGCATGCTTACTTATGCTCAGGATTGTTCGTTCGTAGCACTTGTAAATGAAGGTGGACCCAATGACGATGCCCCACAACATGCCCGAATCGGCTCGCACCGAACCCGACACCTTTTCGATCGAGGTAACGGAGGGCGCTGTGCCCTTGTGCAGCCCATGCCGCGAACGCGGGCGCTGCCGACTCGGCATATCCAGCGTGACGCCAGAGGAGGACGTGGTCATTGCCCGCGTGAGGTGCGGACCAGATGGCCGAGGAGCCCCCACGGTTGCTCACGGGGGGTGGATCGCCTCGGTTTTCGACGACGTACTCGCCTACGCCGCCTTGCGCGAGAACCCGAGAGTGGTCACTAGCGAACTGAACGTCCGATATCGCCGTCCGGTCCCGGTCTCGCAGCCACTCCTCGTGAGATCGCGAGTGCTCCACCGCTCCCACACGCGGTGGACACTACAAGGGGAGATGTTCCTCGAAGCTGCCGTCACCGACGCGGCCGTGCTTGCTCAGGCCTCGGCAACATTCGTTGCCCGGGCGAGCAATCACTTCGAACGCGCCGAGGAGTGGATCGGCCAACTGAAGGAAAGCACGGACCCTCGCCGCCTGGATTGAACCGGGTTCGACATGCGCCTCGGGTGCGCGTGCGATGCAGTCCCGGGTACCGAGCAGCCCTCCGACGGATCACACGGGCGATCGCCGCAATCTCCCCCAGCCGCCCTGCCGTGCACCATTGACCAGATAGAAGCATGCGGGTTTAATATAAGCATGCTGACATTACAGAGCGAGATCGACCCCGCTTCCTTCAAAGAGCTGTTTCGCAACGTCCCGGGCTCGGTCGCGGTAGTGACCGGCACGGAAAATGGGCAGCCACACGCCACCACCGTCAGCTCGTTCGCCAGTCTGTCGATGACCCCGGCATACGCGTTGGTGTCGCTCGACATCACTTCGAGATTGCTCCCGGTGCTCGAGCGCACCGGCCGGCTGGGTATCAACCTGCTCGCCCACCACCAACGAGACATCGGCGTGCAATGCGCCGGCAAGGCCGACGACAAGCTTGCGGACATCTCCTGGCACTACAGCCGCGACCTGCCCCGCATCGACGAATGCGCCGGATGGATGGCCGGCGCCGTCGAACAGCTGCTCCACGTCGGTGACCACACGATCATCGTGGTCCGGCCGCTTGAAATGGACACCGCGGACGAAGAACCTCTGCTCTACCACCGAGCGACGTTCCACCGCGTCGGCGCCCAGGCCTGACAAACCGCTCGCCAAGAGTCGACGGCACGGCACAAGAAGGAGAAAGACACATGGTCGAGCTTCCACCGACATACAGCTCATCGAATCCGGAGAAATCGACGCTGCTGCGCTGACGCACACCTCTCCTCGAATAGGACCTGACACCATGCCTTCTGTCCGTATCCGCGAGATCGCCCCACGCCTGGCCGGTCAATCACACCGCATCAGCACCGCCGACAAGGTCCGGCTGATCACCGAACTGATCGACACCGGAGTCCGCGCGATCGAAGTCACCTCGTTTGTGCGCCCGGACCTGGTTCCCGGACTCGCCGACGCCGACGCCGTCTTCGCCCGGATCCCCCGCCGCCCCGACGTCTCCCTCGAATGCTGCGTCGGCAACCTCCGCGGCTTAGCCCGTGCCATCGACGCCGGCGCTGACGCCGCCTGGTTCCTGCTCTCAGCCGACGAGATGTTCGCGCAGAACAACATCGGCCGCTCCACCGACGAATCACTCCGCGAACTCGAACGCATGCAGGAGCTCGCCCGATCAGCCTCCATCCGTCTGGGCACCTACCTCATCTTCGCGTGGGGAGGCCCCACATCGCCTCCCCGCGGACCCGGCGATCTCATCGCCTTGACCAACCGGTTGCTCGATATGGAAGTGCGCGACTGGATCCTCGCCGACTCCAGCGGCTATGCCTCCCCCACCGCGATGCGTCATCTCACCCAGTTCGCCCTCGATCAACTCGGGAGCCCACACACCCTCACGGTGCAAACCCACGACGGTCGAGGAATGGGCTTGGCCAGCCTACTTCCCCTGATCGACCTGGGCGTCACGCAGATAGATACCGCTCTCGCCGGTTCGGGAGGCCACCCGGCCATGAGGAATTCGCCCGGATCCGGGCTGTGTACGGAAGACGCCGTCCAACTACTCGACCTCGAACACATCCGCACCGGAATCGATCTCGTCAGTCTGATCCAAGTCGCCGACTGGTTCGCCGACACCGTTGGCGCACCTTCCAGGGGCTTCGTCCGCCACGCAGGACCCGTGCCCGCCCATGGTGTGCAACCCCACCCCGACGCCGGGGCATTCGAATGGAGAACGGCATGAACACCTCCGCTGGACTCGCCGACACCGCACCTCGTCTCGGGCACCCTGGTCACAGTCTGCGAAGCAACTCCCTGTGGAGCCGCGCTACGGACGCGCTGGCCACTGGAACCCCGGTGATCCTGACCTACCCCAACAGATCGGCTCTCGTGTACCCGGCCTCCCGAATCACGACCGCGCAGATGGCCGACCTGATCGCGCGATCGTCGGGGTTCGTCCAACTGGCCCTACCGGAGCACGTGTGCGACAAGCTGCTCATCCCGGAAGCGGCGCCTTCCGCACGTGACCTGCGCCACCCCGCTTATGGGCAATGCGTATCGGTGGACGCGGCCGACGGAACAACCACCGGCATCTCTGCCCACGACCGCGCCTGCACCGCCCGACGCTTGTGCGATCCGAAAACCTCCATCCACGATCTGACTCGACCCGGCCACCTGGTCCCAGTAAGAGCGCGCATCCAGCCCCTCTCCAACATCCAGACCAACCACCTCGCGACCGTGGCCCTGTCCCTGATCGCAACGCACTCACGCACACCCGGCGCGGTCTACGCCGATCTGGTCTCACCGATAAATCCACTCGTCGACGCCACTCCGGTCGACGCCGCCCACGTGGCTCACGAACTTCACACGGTGGCAGTACCGCTCGACTGACGGCCCTCCAGGTCCCGACCGACCAGAGGGCCCCTCCCAGTGGATGTCCGATGCGCCGGCAAACGGCTGCTCAGCCGAGACGTTCGAGGATCATCGCCATGCCCTGTCCGCCTCCGACACACATGGTTTCGAGACCGAACTGCTTGTCATGGGTCTGCAGGTTGTTGAGCAGGGTCGCGGTGATGCGGGCACCGGTCATACCGAACGGGTGACCGAGGGCGATCGCGCCACCGGACACGTTGAGCTTGTCCTCGTCGATGTTCAGCTCCCGCGCCGACCCGATCACCTGCACGGCGAACGCCTCGTTGATCTCGACGAGGTCGATGTCGGAGATGCCCAGTCCCGCGATCGCGAGGGCACGCTTGGACGCCTCGATCGGGCCGAGACCCATGATCTCCGGCGACAGCCCGGACACCCCGGTGGACACGATCCGGGCGAGCGGGGTCAGACCCAGTTCCTTGGCCTTGGTGTCGGACATGATCACCAGGGCGGCGGCGCCGTCGTTGAGCGGGCACGCGTTGCCGGCGGTGACGGTGCCGTCCGGGCGGAACACGGGCTTGAGCTGACTGACGGCCTCGTAGGTGGTGCCGGCGCGGGGGCCGTCGTCGGTGGACACGACGGTGCCGTCGGGCAGGGTCACCGGGGTGATCTCCCGCTCGAAGAAGCCGGAGTTGATGGCCTCCTCGGCGCGGTTCTGCGAGCGCACCGCCCACCGGTCCTGCTCGTCGCGGGTGATGCCGGTGATCTGCGCGACGTTCTCCGCGGTCTGGCCCATCGCGATGTAGGTGTCGGGGACCAGGCCCTCCTGCCGSGGGTCGACCCACTGCTGGCCGCCCTGGGCGAGCTTCTCGGTGCGGGTCTGCGCGTCGGCGTACAGCGGGTTCTGGGTGTCGGGCAGCGARTCGGAGTTGCCCKYGRYGAACCGGGACACGGTCTCGACRCCGGCGGAGATGAACACGTCGCCCTCACCGGCCTTGATCGCGTGCAGCGCCATGCGGGTGGTCTGCAGCGACGACGAACAGTACCGGGTGATGGTGGTGCCGGGGATGAAGTCGTAGCCGAGCTGGACCGCGACGTTGCGGCCCATGTTGAACCCCTGCTCCCCGCCGGGCAGACCGCAGCCCAGGATGAGGTCGTTGACGTCGGTCGGGTCGAGCGCGGGCACCTTGTCGAGGGCCGCCTGCACCATCTGCGCGGCGAGATCGTCGGGGCGCATGCCGACCAGCGACCCCTTCATGGCGCGACCGATCGGGGAACGGGCAATGGAAACGATGACAGCTTCGGGCATCATGTGCTCCTTGTAGTGTGACGAGGCTCTACCGGGGGCCGGTGGCGGTCGGTCGTGCCGGTTGTGGATCGATCGTTCCCGCCCTGGATCGCCTCCGTGTCCGCTGCTGGAGATAGTCACCGCACAGGGCGGCGATCACGGCGGCGAGGTCCATTTCGGATAGCGGCACCGGCGTTGTTTTCAGTTGTCGGCGCATGGATTTGCGCTGCGGGGAGGTGTTCATTGAACTGCCCGTTTCTGTGTTTCGGACATCGATCGAGTGACATGTTCACGCCGATCACTGGTTGCTGCGGGCTGTCGGCCGTTTCCCGACGGTTCGTGGTGTGGGGAGGTCTGTAGCGCGGCTGGTGTGCCCGAGTTTTGTGCGGACTTCATTCGTCGAAGGCTCCGCCGATCGGATTCGGAGGTTCCGCCCCAGATTCCGTAGGGTTCGCCGACAGCTATGGCGTGTTCCTGGCAACGTGTGCGCACCGGGCAGCTGAAGCACACCTCCTTCGCCCGTCGCTCACGACGAAGGCGGGGACCCTTCCCCTCGTCCTCGCGCGGAAAGAATAGGTCGGCATCCACTATCGCGCATTGCGCCAGCGCCTGCCACGCTCCCCAGTTGTCGCGCGAGTCCGAGAATTGCAGCGGCATATCCTTGTTGGCCTTCTATCCGACACGGGCCGTGATCTGTTGCGGGACGGTGTTTGTGGATGTAGGTATTCGATTCGTGGTCCGGTGTGTACGCGAAGGCCAGGAGTAACCAACCTTCGCGGCCACGGGTCAGGGACCGGCTCGAGAATCGTCTCAGACGGATCGTCCCGGGTTGTCGTTACTCGAGGAGTTCAGTGCGGAAGTTCGATGGAGGTCGCTGATGAGCAGATGCCCTCTTCCCACTTCCGGCCGCCACCGACTGACAGCCGGTCGGGCAATTGCCAGGCGTTGATGTCACGATCGATGATGATCTGGACGACGGCGGGCAGCCCGGATTCCAGCGCACGCTGTACTGCGGGCTGGATCTCGCTGGTCTCGGTGACGAACTCTCCGTGTGCGCCCATGCTGCGAGCGAGGTCGTCGAGCCTGACAAAGGCATGGTCGACTTCGTAGGTGCGGCCGACGGTGTTCATGTAGATGGCGACCTCGTCGGACCACCCCTGGTCGTAGCCGATCACGAAGACGACAGGCAGCTGATGCCGGACTGCTGTCTCGAGTTCCATGGGGTAGAACCCGAAGGAACCGTCACCGCCAATGCAGACGACCCGCCTGCCGGTATCCCTGACCGCGAGTGCCGCTCCCAGCGCGTAGGGAGTACCCGAGCCGATATTGCCTTGTTTCTGCGACTTCACATGCGCACTGATGTTCGCGTGCCGGTAGCGCATCGCCCACAGTCCGAACAGCCCACCTCCGCCGACGACGACAGCGTTCTCGGGGAGCGCCTTCTGCACCTCGACGATGGCACGTCCGGAGTGAATCGGTGTGGTATCCGGCGCCTCTGAATACAACTGCTGATAGGACTCCACACGTCGTTGCTGCTGCGCGGCCAACCGATCGATGCGAGTCTGACTCACAGGGCTGATCCGTTCCGCCAGCTGATCGAGCACGATACCTGCATCACCAACCAGGGCCAGATCCACCGGCCGGTTGCGGCCGACGGCGGCGGGGTCGCGGTCGATATGTATCCAGCGCTGGGAATCGTCACCCCACCAATGCGGCTCGGGGCGCTGTGGCGGCGCTAGTGTGACGCCGCCGTGGTCCAACTTCTCCCCAATGGAGGTACCAATTGCGAGCACCAGATCGGCCTCACGGGTGAGGGTGATGCCAGGCTCCAGACCGTAATCGAATACCTGCGGGTGGGTGTCCGGCAATATGCCCCGTCCCCCGTGGGTGGCCACCACCGCGCACCCGAACTTCTCGACGAACTTTTGGAGCGCTCCGTGGGCCTGCGCCTGGGCCACGCCCGACCCGACAAGGACGATCGGCGACTTTGCCCCCTGCAGGAGGGCAACCGCTCGGTCGACCTCCTCGGCGGTCAGACCGCGGGGCATTGTTCCCGGTCGGTACTGCGAGGGAGCGCGTACTGGCTCATACTCGTTTTCCAGCCCGAGCATGTCCGGGTCGATGCCGATATAGGCAGGGCCCAACGAGCCGGTGTGCATGGCTCGGAACGCCTCGTGAAAGACCTCGTCGGCCAAGCGCGGATCGGAGAGGATCGTGCTGTAGTTCGTGATCGGCCTGACGAGCTCCGCAGTCAACGCCAGTTGAAAGGTCTGCCGACGTGCGGCGTTTCGCGCGACGGCACTGCGCTCCGGCGCCAGGAACAAGACCGGCCGGCCCTCGTTGTACGCGCTGACCACCGCTGGTACAGCATTGATAATGCCCGGACCGCGAGCCGCTCCCACCACGGTGGGTCTGCCTGTCATCAACGAATACGCCTCGGCCATATGACCTCCCGCGGCTTCGTGCCGGTTGGCGATGAGGGGGACGCCACGTTCCGCAAGAGCATGATGGACTCGCCCGAGGGCGACTTCAGGCAGGGAGAACAAGTAGTCGACCCCCTCGGCTACAAGAAGATCAGCGATTCGTTCGGCCAGGGTCTGTCTAGGCATATAGCAACCTCTCCTCAGTGAATGCTGTTGATACACAAGATGCGCTTTCGGTGCGCCCCGGCCACTGAGGCGAGCTCATCCGCCGCCGGCCCGGAGTCGACGACTGCCATCAGCTGGCCGATGACCGGGCTCGCTTCACGGTGGTGTCGAACCGGTCCGCGTTGACGGCGAGAGAGATTTTATGGCCTCAGAGTTCATTCGTAGCACGCCTGGGACCTGGGGATCTCGCGTTCGACGACTCGCTCTTGCTCCCACCACTCGCCCCTGACTGGACGGTCTGAGCTGCGTCTGCCGACGCCGGTGACATCCTCGACGACCATCACGATGTGCTGATGAAACGTGCGGGGCTGTGTTCCGGTCGATCTCGCGCGCTCACGCTCCACTCCCGGCCGGATCACCTGCGGTCCGGGGGCCGTCGAGTAGCTCCGTAGGAACATCGATTAGCTTGGCGCGCAGATACTCTCCGACAGCCTTGGCTTGGGCGTCGAGTGCGTGATTGGCGGCGACGCCGGCACCGAGCAGTCCGACCAGGGTTACCCCGCAGGCCCGCAGGTGCGGCAACTCCCACAGACGCATCGTGAGGTCGGCTGTCTCAGGCAGGAGCTCGCGCAGCCGCGTTTCCGTCCACCAGGACCGCATCCAGCGGTAGGTGGCGTCGTCGCGGGCCCAGACCCCGAGGGTGGCATTTCCGGCTTTGTCCCCCGAGCGGGCCGCGAGGAGGGTACCGAGCGGGACACGCCGGGTCGCGCCGCGGGCCGGCTCGGCTGGCGGCGCCTCAGGGCTGTCGACGGCGCCCGACGGGGCCGCCGCGGTCCGAGACACGGTCCATCTGCGGTCACCTAGCGTCACTGTCTGCGGGAACTCGGCGGCCGGCATGAGAGTCGGCCAGAACACGGTGACCGCTGATCCCGAGCCTGGTGGACCGGTGAGGTGCAGGCCCGGGTAGTTGGCCAGGCCGAGTTCGACGGCCACCCGTGAGAATGATGCGACCCGTGCGCGGTCACGACCGCCGACGGTGATCGTGAGCAGCGCGACCGCCTCATCGACCGCGGCGGGGTCGGGCCGGTCGGCCCGCAGCAGTCGGACGGTGACCTCATCGAAGGCCTTCTCCCCGCCGGGAATCGCTGCCCACAGGGCTGTCTGCAGCGCCTCGGCTTTCGCCTCGATCTCGAGGCCGGTCAGCACGAAAGTCATTTCGTTGCGCCAACCGCCGGGAACCAGCGCGCCGACCTTCACCGAGTTCGGTGCTGCCTCCCCTCGTACGTCGGAGATACTGACGCGGTCGGGACCGATCTGCTCGAGCCGCACGGTGTCGAGCCGGGTGACGACGTCCGGGTTGAGGTAGCGAGGGCCATCGATCTCGTACAACAGCTGGGCTGTGACCGTGTCGACAGTGACCGCACCTCCGGTCCCCGGATGCTTGGTGATCACCGACGAGCCGTCCGCGTGGATTTCGGCAATCGGGAACCCTGGACGGGTGAGGTCGCCGATCTCGGTGAAGAACGCAAAGTTTCCGCCGGTTGCCTGCGTGCCGCATTCGATGACGTGCCCGGCGGCGACGGCGCCGGCGAGCGCGTCCCAATCGTCGTGTGCCCAGCCGAAGTGCCATGCGGCGGGCCCGAGGATGATGGCGGCATCGGTGACGCGACCAGTCACCACCACGTCGGCTCCAGCGGCGAGGGCTTCTGCGATCCCCCAACCACCGAGATAAGCGTTCACCACGTCCGGTTCGGCGCCAGCGGCGGCGAAGGGTGCGGCCGTGTCGAGGTGCGGGGCCTCCCAGCCCTGCTCACGCGCGGCATGGAAGGCCTCGGTCGCGTCGTCTCCGGTGACCACCGCTACCCGCACCGGGCGGCCGATCCGCTCAGCAATCGCCTCGACCTGCTTGGCGCAAGCCGACGGATTCAGGCCGCCGGCGTTCGAGACGATGCGGATGCCCCGGTCGAGGCAGTCGGCCAGAACGTCGTCAAGCTGAGAGACGAAGGTACGGGCGTAACCGGCTTCGGCGTCGCGAGCGCGTTGTCTGCTCAGCAACCCCATAGTCAGCTCGGCCAGCCAGTCCCCGGTGAGGACATCGATCGGGCCGCCGTCAACCATCTCCCGGGCGGCCGCCAAGCGGTCCCCGTAGTAGCCACTACAATTCGCGACCCGCAGCGGGCCCACGGCGCTCAAGATTCTTCCCGCAACGTGACCAGCGTCGCGAGGGCGTCGACATACTGGCCCAGCTCGACGTGCACTGCCTCGACGGTTCCCTCGGTGGAGGCGAGGACGGGTCGCTCCATCTTCATCGCTTCCACGATCACCAGTGACTGTCCCGCAGTGACCCGGTCACCGGGTTGCACCTGGACCGCCACGACGGTGCCCGCCATCTCGGCCACCGGGCCGGCGGCGGCGACGTCGGACGACCGCTGCGGCAATCGTGGGCATGGGTGCCAACCGCGTTGTCCCTCCGGGTCGTTCACCCAGACCGAGCCGTCTGGGTGCACGGCGACCCGACAGAGCCATTCGCAGTCGCCGTCGCGGACTCGCACCGACTCGGGTCCCAGCTCGTGCAACGCGAATTCGCGGGGGGCACCGCCGTCGACGGCAAGGCGGATCGTGGCCGCGCCCGCAGGTGCGTTCAGCCGGTAGGCAAGGGCGAGTTCGTCGGAACCGGACTTCCAGACTGCCTCGGTGTCCGGGTGGGCGGGCAGCAGCCGAAATCGCGGTGGGGCGTGGTTGGTGAGCGTGTCGGATCGACGGCGGAGACCGACGGTGACGGCGACCGCGGCCGCCAAATGCACATGCTCCGGTGTGGGTGGGCCCGCCTCGAGCAGCTCCGGGTTGAGTTCGACGAAGTCCGTGTGGGTCTCGCCAGCGAGGAAGGCGCGAGAGCGCAACGCTGCGACGAGGAAGTCCCGGTTGGTGGTGGTGCCGTGCAGCTCGGTCGCGGCAAGAGCCCGTGACAATCGGAGTGCAGCTTCCTCGCGTGTGGCGGCGTGCGCCACCACCTTGGCGAGCAGCGGGTCGTAGAACGGGGTGACCTCGGCGCTGTCGCCTATACCGTCCTCCCACCTGATTCCCGGCGAGTCGGTATGCCGGTAGCGGTGCAGGACACCCGGTGTCGGGGCGAAGTCGTGTGCCGGGTCCTCGGCGTAGAGCCGTACCTCGACAGCGTGGCCCTGCAGCTGGACGTCCTCTTGGGTGAACCCGAGTGATGCCCCTGCGGCGACCTGCAACTGGAGCCGCACCAGGTCCAGTCCTGTGATCTCCTCGGTAACCGGATGCTCGACCTGCAGTCGCGTGTTCATCTCCAGGAAGTAGAAGCGTTTGTCCGGACCGGAGTCGTCGAGCAGATACTCCACGGTCCCGGCGCCGAGATATCCGAGCTCGCGTACCAGTGCGACCGCAGTCTTGCCCATCCGCTCGCGCAGCGGCTCATCCACCGCGGGCGACGGCGCCTCCTCGATCACCTTCTGATGGCGGCGCTGCACAGAGCACTCACGCTCATGGAGATACACCGCGTGGCCGTGCGAGTCGGCAAACACCTGGACCTCCACGTGCCGCGGAGCGGTGAGGTACTTCTCCAGGAACACGTCGGCGTTACCGAACGAGCTCCCGGCCTCCCGGCGCGCACCCCGGACCGCCTCAACGAGGCTGTCTGGGCCGTCGACGCGCCGCATGCCCTTGCCACCGCCGCCGGCGGTCGCCTTGACCAGCAGTGGGTAGCCGACGCCTGCGGCCGCCGCTTTCCACCCCTCCGGGTCGTCGTCGGTGATACTTGCGTCGGGCAGGACCGGCACACCCGCCGCCCGCGCGACGCTCTTGGCCCGGTCCTTGAGCCCCATGGTCTCGACGGATTCGGGTGAGGGACCGACGAAGACCAGCCCGGCCTCGGCGCACGCCCGGGCGAAGCCGGCGTTTTCCGAGAGGAACCCGTACCCTGGGTGGACGGCGTCCGCCCCGGTCGCGCGAGCGGCGGTGAGGATCTTCTCCTGGTCGAGGTAGGACTCGGTCGCCGTGGTGCCGCCGAGGGCGAATCCTACGTCGGCAGCGCGGACGTGGGGTGCGTCGGTGTCCGGGTCGGAGAAGACCGCCACGGTGCGGATCCCCATGGCACGCGCGGCGCGGATGACGCGGCCAGCGATCTCCCCCCGGTTGGCCACCAGCAATGTGGTGATCGGGGCGGGTGTGTTGCTCATCGGTTGGGTCCTCACATTCGGAACGGGGCGAATCGGGTCGCCCCTGCCACAGGGGCGGAGTGGGTCGCGGACAAGGCGAGACCTAGGACGGTGCGGGTATGCCGAGGGTCGATGATCCCGTCGTCCCACAGTCGGCCGGTCGCGTAGAGCGCCCCGGACTGCTCCTCGATCATCTGCTCGGTTTCCTCCCGTACCCGGCGGTCGGTGTCGTCGTCATACGGCCGCCCGGCACGCTCAGCCGAGCGTCGCTGGACGATCGACATCACCCCGGCCAGCTGGGTTCCTCCCATCACCGCGATCCGGTGGTTGGGCCAGGTGAACACGAACCGCGGGTCGTAAGCCCGGCCCGACATGCCGTAGTTCCCGGCGCCGTACGAGGCGCCCACCATCAGGGTGAGATGGGGAACGGTCGAGTTCGAGACGGCGTTGATGAGCTTGGCGCCGTCCTTGATGATGCCGCCGCGCTCGGCCGCGGTGCCGACCATGAATCCGGTGATGTTCTGCACGAACAGCAAAGGGATGTCGCGGGCGTTCGCCAGCTGGATGAAATGTGCGCCCTTCTGCGACTCCGGCGAGAACAGGATGCCGTTGTTCGCGAGGATGCCTACCCGGTAGCCGTTGATCGAGCCCCATCCGCAGACGAGCTGGGATCCGTACAGCGGCTTGAACTCGTCGAACCGCGATCCGTCCAGGATTCGGCCGAGCACCTCCCGAACCTCCATCGGCCGCTTCGCCTCGGCGGGGGCCACACCGAGCAAATCCTCCGGGTCGAGCATCGGCGGCTCGGCGGTCAGTTCAGGCGCCGGCCCGGCCCGGCGCCACCCGAGGTCGGCGATGATCTGGCGGCCCAGCCGCAGCGCGGTGTATTCGTCGGCGGCGAGATAGTCGGCCAGCCCTGAGACTCGGGCGTGCATGTCGGCGCCGCCGAGGGTCTCGTCGTCGACTTCCTCTCCGGTGGCCATTTTGACCAGCGGTGGCCCTCCGAGGTACACCGCGGCAGCCTGGTCGACGAGCACGGTGTACTCGCTCATACCGGGCATGTAGGCCCCGCCCGCCGTGGAACTGCCGAATACCAGTGCGACGGTGGGGATCCCTTGCGCCGACAGCCGGGTGAGGTCCCTGAACGAGCGGCCGCCTGGTGTGAAGATGTCCGCCTGGCGTGGCAGATCGGCGCCGCCGGACTCGACGAGCGACACGACCGGCAGGCGATTGCGTTCGGCGATCTCCAGCGCCCGTAGCTGTTTCGCCACGGCGCTGGGACTCATCGAGCCCCCCTTCACCGTGGCCTCGTTCGCGATCACCATGCACTCGACGCCACTGACCTGGCCGATACCCGTGATCAGCCGTGCTCCGGGCTGCTCGAGGGGATCGTGGGCACCGGCGTAGCAGGACAACTCGAGGAAGGGTGCATCCTCGTCGAGCAGCAGGTCGACTCGCTCGCGTGCGAGCAGCTTGCCCCGGTCGCGGTGCCGGGCGACTGCCTTCTCTCCACCGGCGTTGACGACGGTGCGGGCCAACTCTTCGAGCTCGTCGAGGGCAGCGACCATGGAGGCCCGGTCCGCTGCGTAGGCCTCCGAGGAAACGTTCAGGGTGGTGTTCAGGACGGCCATCAGACGTTCTCCACCTGATGTCGCGACCGCTTCGCGAACCGTCTGTTGGGCGCTCTCACCACAGAATCCTCTTCTCTCTTAAGCTGTTTCATGATCTCGTTCGTTCTGATGGCGTGATTCATGTGTGCGGATCACGCATCGGAGTTCGACCGGTCCGGCACTCGCCAGCGGTCGATGGTGGGTCCGCTGGCGGCGAGGCGTTTTTCGGCGGCCTCCGCGACGACGGCGTAGACCGCGTCGGATACCTCGATCCGGTCCTCGCTGAGCCGCCGCTTCCGCGCGGCCGCGGATCGGTCGAAGGGCACCCGCACCGGCTGATCTGCGTTGACGGGTCGCGATGCTCGGATCGAGTCAGCGTATTCCGCGACTCGGTGTTGGAAGTCCTCTGTGGAACCAAGCGTCTCGGGGTCGATGAGCACCACGAGGAACCCATAGCCGGAAATTCCCACAGGGGCGGCGTCGGCGCCGGTCATCATCCCCAGCACTTGCACCACCAGTGCAAGGCCGGATCCTTTGTGTCCGCCCCACACCGTGAAGGCACCCCGTAGCGCAGCATCCGGATCGGTGGTCGAGTGGCCCTCCTCGTCGAAGGCCAATCCCTCTTCGAGCGGGCGGCCCAGCCGTTTGGCCAGAGCGACCTCGGCGTGCATCACGTTCGAGGTACCGGAGTCCCAGATCAGTGGGACATCATCGGTGGGGAAGCCGAAAGCCAGAGGGTTCGTGCCGAACCGTGGCTCTGTGCTGCCGTGCGGCGCTACCGCCTGGACGCTGTTGCCTGCGACCAATGCGACCAGCCCCTCGCGGGTAGCCATCTCGGCGTAGTACGAGAACATTCCCGTCATCCAGGTGTTGTTTGCGCCCACGACGGCGATCCCGTGCTGCTTGGCCTTCTCGATGGCTACGGATGTCGCGCGGTGCGCCACCAGGTAGCCGACCTGGTCGCCCCCGTCGAACGAGGCCGACACCGCATTCTCGCGCAGCAGCGTTATCTCCGAAGGCGGCTGCGGACTGTCGCGCAGCCGCTCCAGGATCGACAGCAGCCGCGACATGCCGCCGTAGCTGATGTCGCGCAGCTCGCAGTCGATGAGGTGGTCGGCGATGATGCTCGCCTCGTCGGCGGTGTAGCCTCCGGTCCGCAGGCACTGCTCGGTGAGCGTGCGGGCCTCGTTGATGGTCAGAGCCACGGTCATGGCGTTCCTTATTTGGCTGGGGGTCAGAGGTCGAGTGTCAACGAAGAGGTCCGGGATCGGCTGACACAGATCATCATCCGATCGTTGGCCTCTTGCTCCTCTTCGGTGAGGACCCAATCCCGATGGTCTGGGGTGCCCTTGAGTACCCGCGCCTCGCAGGTACCGCAAGTGCCGTCGGCGCAGGAAAATTCGTAGTCGGGCAGTACCTCGAGTACGACATCGAGGATGGACTTGTCAGCGGGCACCTTCAGACTCAGACCGGACTGTTCCAGTTCCACATCGAACGGTGCGTCAGGCCCTTCGGTGACGACCTCGCCCGGACTGAACCGTTCGAAATGAAGTCGGTCGGTCCAGCCACTCATGGTCTCGGAGACGGCGGTGAGGAGCGGCTCGGGCCCGCAGCAGTAGACCAGGGTCCCCGGCTGCGGCTCGCTCAGCCTGGACAGGTCCAGGTGCCCGACTTCGTCGACGGGGTGGATGACGACTTGGTCGGGGTGGACTCCCAGTTCGTCGAGGAAGGCCATGCTGGTACGGGAGCGGCCGCCGTAGAGTAGTGACCAGTTGTTGTGACCTCGGGCAGTCAGCTGTTCAATCATGGCGGCGATGGGAGTGATGCCGATTCCCCCCGCTACGAAGCAGTAGCGCTCGGCCTCCTCGAGGTGGAAGTGGTTGCGCGGTCCGTCAATGGTGAGTACGTCACCCTCGGCGACCGCTGAGCACAGCTCTGCCGAGCCTCCTCGACCGTCGTCTTGTCGCAGGACCGCGACCCGGTAGCACGATTGGTCGGTGCTGTCTCCTGTCAGGGAGTACTGCCGCACCATGCCGGAGGGGAGCACAACGTCCACGTGGGCTCCCGGCTCCCAGGGCGGGAGGACGGAGCCGTCCGCCGCTACGAACTCGAAGGCGACGACACCGTCGGCGATGTCGGTCCGGCGCCTGACTTGCACTTTGATGCTCATGTCACCTTCACCACTTGCTGTTCCTCGCCCCGGGTCGCCGGGAGTTGCTTGTGCATCTGCGTTTTCACTTGACGGCCTGACCGGCGTCGACGTGCAGGCAGTGTCCTGTGATCATGCGAGCGTTGTCGGAGGACAAGAAAAGCACCGCATCGGTGATGTCCTCCATCTTGATCCGCCACATCGCACCCTCGACGTTGGTCGAGGACGAGACCGCTTCGAAGAACTCCCCATACGAGGAGGCACCCGCCCCGTCCGCCAGCCCCCGCGACATCCCGTTGGGGTTGTCATCGGTGCCCGGGTCGATCGGCCCCGGTGCGATCGCATTGACATTGATGCCGTGCTGCGCAAGCTCGTTGGCCCACGCCTCGGTGAGGCCGACGATCGCGTGTTTGGTCGCCACGTAGTGCGACATGTTCGCCGTTCCGCTCTTGATCACCGCGGAGGTGATGTTGATGATCTTGCCGCTTCCTTGGGCAATCATCTCGCGGGCGACGAACTTGGTCACGTAGATCGTGCCCTTGACGTTGGTGTCAACCACGAAGTCGAGAACCTCAGGGCGCATCTGCGGCAGCGGGTCCCACCCGGCGACGCCGGCATTGTTGACCAACACATCGATCCGCCCGTACGCCGCGACTGTCTCTCGGACTGCTTCCTCGACGCTGTCCTCGTACCGAAGATCCGCACGTACCGCGAGCGCGTCACCGCCAGCCGCTCGGATCCGGTCCACGGTGCCGTCGAGTTCCTCGGTCACCGCGGTCCCGTAGGACACGTCGATGGGCTTCGGCACGTCGAGGGCGGCAACCTTGGCTCCTGCCGCGGCGAAGGCAAGAGCGTGGTAGGCGCCCTGGCCGCGGGCTGCCCCGGTGACCATGACGACTTTGCCTTCAAGGCCGCGAAGCGCCGCCGGCGAGGAAACGGTTGGTTGTTCGATCATGTTAGTTCCGTTCAGCTGAGGAGTGGGCGCTACTGTGCGGGGGTCACTTTGAGTTGGAGGCTCTTGATGCTGCGGATCAGGAAGCTCGGCTCGTACTCGATCGCGTCCCGATTGACGGCCTCGATCGTTTCCCATCGGTCCGCGAGCATGTTCAACAGCACTTCGGCCTCGACGCGGGCGATGTAGTTGCCGGGGCAGGTGTGGATGCCGTGACTGAACGTCAGGTGGTTGACCGCGTTCTCCCGCTCCGGACGGAATTCGGCGGGGCACTCGAAGCGGGACTCGTCCCGATTCGCCGAGCCCAGGAAGGGCAGCACCACGGAGCCTTCCGGAATCTCTTTGCCGTCAATGGTGGCGCCGGGCAGCGCGATCCGCATTGCCGACTGCAGCTGAGTAGCCAGTCGGAGGGTCTCCTCGATAATCTTGGGCCCGCGACTGCGGTCCGCCCGGAACGCCGCCCATTCCTCCGGGTTGTCGGCCAGCATCAGCATCATGTCGCAGAAGTACTTGCGCGTCGTCTCATTGCCACCGGTCTGCATCTGGCGGGCCATCTCGGCAACGACGGCGTCGTCGAAGTAGACCTCTTCACCGGTCTGCGGATCGGGAAACTTTGCGTGAGCGATCGCAGAGAGCACGTGGCTCTCCAACGGCTTGGCGCGCAACTGGTGCACCTTGTTCACGTAGTACTGCTGCATCTCGACTACGTCGCGTTCGACCTGGATCCGCTCCTCGTCGTTGAGGAAAACACCGTAGGCAGCGGCGTCGGCGTCGGTCCAGCGAAGCACCGTCTCCCAGTTCTCCTCCGGGGTGTCGAGGACACGGCAAATCACCCGGACGCCGAAGGGGATCGAGATGCTGTTGTTGAAGTCGATGACGTCCTGGCCGGCGACGGAATCGAGCAGATCAGCGAGCACCTCCTCCATCGTCGGCTTCAGTGCTCGGGCGGCGCGGACGGTGACGTAGGGCGTGATCACTCTGCGCTGCTGAGTGTGCTCGGGCTGGTCGCCGAGGATGAGTGACGGGGTGCGTTCCCAGCCTTCGGCTCGGATCTGGTCCAGCTGGGCCTGCAGTTCCTCCGACGCCGGGGTCGAGGGCGTTCCGATCTTGGAGGAGAAGTGCTCCTTGTCGGACAGGACTGCGCGCACGAGTTCGTCCTTGGTGACCATGACGTAGGGGCTGTCCGGGATTTGGAAGACGCCGCCTTCTTCGCGCATCTTCTTGTAGTACGGGTAGGGGCATCCGAGAAAGCCCGGGTCAGCGAGGTTGAAATCGTTCAGCGTGTCAATGCTCATGGTGTTCTCCTCAGAATGGTGTGTTGCGTGGGGCCAGGACCGGTGCGAAGTCGCGCATCACTTACCGACCTGTCGAGTGGGCACGAAGCCCGCCTGCTGGGCGTCCCACGTTCCATCGGCGCGGCCCTCCTGGCGCAGGAGTACCTTTTGAACCTTGTTGTTGGGGGTGCGCGGTAGCTCGAGGACTGCCAGGAAGAAGCGCGGGACCATGAAATGGGGCAGTCGCGCGTCACAGTGGCGGAAGAGGTCTTCAAGATCGAGTTCGGCACCTCCGGTCTCGAGCACGGCGAGAATCTCGTCCTCACCCAGCTCCGAGGGAGTCGCGACAGCGGCTGCCTCCAGCACCCCGGCGTAGGACGCGAGTACCGCCTCTACTTCTTGGGAGGAGATGTTCTCCCCACGACGGCGTAAGGCGTCCTTCTTCCGGTCGACGAAATAGAAAAATCCGTCGGTGTCCTGATACCCCAGGTCGCCGGTGTGGAACCACAGGCCCCGGGTCGCCTCGAGGGTCGCCTCGGGGTTGCCGTAGTAGTGGCTGAACATCACATGGGCCATGCGCGGCCGGTAGACGATCTCGCCGACGGAGCCGTGCGGTACCGGGTTGCCGAAGTCGTCGTGGATCTCGACGATAGAGCTCGCGGTGGGTTTGCCCATCGAACCGACCTTCCGGCCCTCGAGCGGGCTGTAGGTCATCATCTTGGTTTCGGTGAGGCCGTAACCCTCGATCACACGGACACCGAACCGGCTCTCGAATGGAAACAGTGTCGGGCCCGGCGCCGGGGCGGCGAAGATGCGAGTGACGCGGTGCGCCCGGTCCCGGTCCGACGGCGGCTGTGCCAGCAACGCGGGAAGCATCGAGCCCAACGCGTTGAAGAAGGTGACCTCGTGCTCGATGATCTCGTTCCAGAAGTTGCTCGCCGAGAACCTCGGGGCCAGTACGGCGGTCGCGCCTGCGTAGATCGCATGCAGACAGATGTTGAATTGCGCCGCCCCGTGGAACATCGGGAGGCAGGTGTAAAGCACGTCGCGCGGTGTCGTGCCCAGTGCCACCATGCCCTCCCGTGCTGCGACCACTCCCCAGAGTTGGGAGACCACAACCCCTTTGCTCTTGCCGGTGGTCCCGGAGGTGAGCTGGATCGCGCAGATGTCGTGCGGTGCGACCGTGGGCATCTCATCATCGGGATCGCCCAGATCGAGCATCTCGGACCACGACATCACTCGCTGGTCGCGGGCGGGGTAGTCGGGCGGGACCTCATCGACGAAGACGATGGTTTCCACCGAGGCCGGCAACTTCTCCAGCGCCGCAAGGGCGGGGGCAAGCCTCGACTCGGTCACCAGCACTCGGACATCGGGGTTGTCCAATGAGTACTCCAGGAAGGTGCCTTTATAGGCGGTGTTCACGCTCACCTGGACCATTCCCGCGCGGGACAAGCCCAACCAAGTGGTGAGAAATTCTGTTCGGTTGGTCAGAAACATTCCGATCGAGTCACCGAAGCGTGCGCCCGTCCCCCGCAGCCCCTGCGCCACTCTGGTGGCGACGGCGTCGAGCTCTGCGTAGGTGAAGCGGTCCTCACCACAGATGATGGCTACCTTGTTCGGGTTTTCCGCCGCGCGCCTTGCCAGCAGCCCGCCGACAGTGCCGCCGCCGAGATCCCACAGATCACGTTCACTCATTTTGTTCTCTTCGCCCTCTTCGTCCTGGCCGTTCTTGTCACAGTTCTTTCTTCGCCCGCTCCAAGAACGGGATCAGCTCGGGGCTCCACTCCGCCTCCGTGCCGGTAGTAATCAGGAACGTGCCGATGCCCAGCTCCGTGTAGCGGCGCAGGCTCTCCAGGACCCGGTCCGGGGTCCCGACTAGGGCCTGGGAGTTGGCGAATCCGCCCAGCAAGTTGGTCAGCCCCGTCCAGAAGCAGTCGTCGTGGAGTTCCTGATCAACCAGGGCCAAGGCCCGCTGGCGACCCACCGAGGTGTCGGTCGATGACGAACGCAGGATTTTGTTCGATCCTTGGGCGGCGATGATCTCCTGCTCCACCGCCCGCGCTTTCTCCCACGCCTCTTCGTCCGTCTCACCGAGGAACAGGCGCAGGCTCAGGGAAAATTCGATTTCACGGCGGTAAGTGCGTGTAGCGATGTCGCGGACCCGGTCGACCCGTTCCTGGGTGCCAGCGAGGGGCTCGCCCCACAGCATGTAGATGTCGGCGTGCTGGGCGCCGAAGTCCACCGCTTCGTCGCTCTCCCCGCCCATGTAGATCGGCACGTGGCCCTTGACCGGTCGAATCAGCGGGTGGATGTTCTCGGCTCGGTAGAAGGTGCCCTCGAAAGAGAAGGATTCCTCGGCGGCCCAAGTGCGCTTGAGAAGGTCGACGTACTCCACAGCTCGGGCATAACGAGCGCTCTTCTCGGTGTAGTCGCCCTCGCGGGCGAGGTCCTTGTCCGACCCGCCGCTCACGATATTGAGCGACAGTCGACCGCCGCCGAGCACGTCGAGCGTGGCGAAAAGCCGCGCCGCTGCGGTCGGGTGCATGACTCCGGGCCGGTGGGCGAGGATGGGCGACAGGCGCGAGCTGCGTCCAAGCAGGTATGGCACGGTCGCGTGGTTGTGGGGCCAGATCGACGAGTAGCCGATGAGGACCTCGTCGATCGCCTCGACTCCGTCGAGCGACTCGATAGCCTTGTCGAAGGCTGCGACGTCGTTGACACCAACCTCGAGCGGCTGAAGCCCGGTGAAAAATTTGACCATCAGGACGACTCTCCCTTATTTGTAAGCTTGCTGAAGCCTAACCAGCGTGCTTACATCCGGTCAATAGAGTGACCCCGATTACTTTTGGTAAATCTTTCAAGTCCAGATCACAGCCATTCGAATGCCTGGCCGACCGGCACTCTCCCGGGGTGTGGGACTTCGATCGGCGCGAACCTGCCGGCCATTGCCAGCGGAGGCGATCCCAGAATCGATCCAGGAAACCTGGACGGTGCGGCGATGCACGAAGGCGGGCGGCCGAGGGGCCGTGGGCCGAGGACCGTACAACTCCGGCGAGCAGGCAGATGAAACCGCACTGATTTCATGCGGGTTCCGCACCAAGGAAGGCGACAGCGTCGCCGAAGACCGCCGGATCGACGACGACGGGAAGCCGCCGTCCGCGATCACAAAGGCGCCGAGCCAATGACCAAGACGATCACCAACGGGCAAAACGAGCGAGGTCGGGATCCCCCCGAGCGTCATGCGACCGATTCGGTTGTCGGCAGGTCGGTCGCGTGCCAGACGGAGTGACGCCTACAGCGTCTTGATCTCCGCCTCGATAAGCGCGGCGCGTTCCCGAATCAGAGCATGAAAGTGAGCGACTTCGGGCGGCGTCAGACTGGCGCCGAGGGTCTCTTCAATCTTCTCCACCTCGGCTGCCATACCGTGGGCCGCCTTGACGCCCTCAGCGGTCAACGTGAGCGACACGGCCCGCAGGCTGTCCTCGTTCGGCCCACGCTGGACATAGCCGCGACGTTCCAACTCGGCGACGATCCGCGTCATAGTCTGAGGCTTGACGAAGCAGCGCCGGGAGAGCTGCGCCAGCGACAGATTGGGCTGGCGCTCCAGGATGCGCAGTGCGGCATAGCTGGACAGCGTCATGTTCCACGGGCGAAGCCGCTGCGCCCCGATCTTGGCGATTGCCCGCTCGAGCCGGAACACGGCATCCGAGATATAGGCAAGCCCGTCCACGGGTGGCCTGTGCGCGCCCGCGGCGACCGTCAGCGGACCGCGCCCGGTCTCGCCCACCGTGTCAATCTCCAACTCGTGCATTTTGTTCTATGCGCCCTTTCGTGACGGCCGCCAATCAGCCTCGCTGGGGCCAGTACGACCGGCCCACTCGTCAACCGAGGGCCCGCCCCAGGCTATCTCATAAATGGTTGATCTGCTAAGCATACGGTGATAACGTCAGCATGCTTACATTCCTGCAACGATGGTGAGAGCGCACATGATCGAACTGTTCACAGGCCGCGTGCGGCCCCTGGCGATATGCGAACTCGAGCGGCCCCGCTCATGACACCTCGCCGAATCCGCATCCGCGACGTCGCTCCCCGGCTCGCTTTCCAGGCCCACCCGGCGACGACCGCGCAGAAGGTCGAGACCATCAACCGCCTCATCCGGGCCGGCGTGCCCGCCATCGAGGTGTCATCGTTCGTCCGTCCCGACCTCGTGCCCGGACTGGCCGACGCCGCCGACGTCTTCGCCCGGATAGACCGGACGCCTGGACTGTCCCTCGAGTGCTGCGTCGGCAATATTCGGGGCCTGCAGAGCGCCGTCGATGCGGGCGCCGACGTCGCCTGGTTCCTGTTGTCCGCCGATGACGGGTTCGCCCAAGACAACATCGGCCGCTCCACCACGCAGTCACTGGCCGACCTGGAACAGATGAGGTCGCTGGCCGACGCCGCCGGGATCACCCTGGGGACGTACATCATTTTCGCCTGGGGCGGACCTACCGGACTGGCCCGCGGACCGCAAGACCTCGCGCCGCTCGCCCGCCGCCTGGTCGACATCGGGGTTACCCGCTGGATCCTGGCAGATTCCACCGGCTATGCCGCCCCCCCGCAGACCCACGACCTCATCGAAGCCGCGGCACAGCACGTCCCGATGGAAGAACTCACGGTCCAGATCCACGACGGACGTGGCATGGGCATGGCCAACGTCGTGGCCGCACTCGAAGCCGGGGTCATCAACATCGACACCGCCCTGGGAGGCAGCGGCGGGCATCCCGCGATGCAGGGCACACCAGGCGGCGGGGTGTGTACCGAGGACCTTGTCCAGATGCTCAATCTGATGGGCATCGAGACCGGCATCGACCTGCCGGAGTTGATCGATACGGCGAACTGGCTGGAGACGGCACTGAGTGTGCCGTCAAAGGGCTTTGTCCGCACAGCCGGCGCCGTTCCCACCGGCGCGGGCGAGGTGGCACGAACCGGCACCTTTCAGTGGAGCCAATGACCCGGAAGGGATGGCCGCGGATGACTGAGTGAGCTCGACCGAGAACTGATTGCGGCTGTGCCGCGACCCATCCCGCCGGCGGGATGGTCGCGGTGGCCGGTGGTCCGCAACGAGAGGACGAGATTAACCTCGTCATGGCCACGAACGATGTGAAGCCAGCGACGTGATTGAGAAGCTCGGCATAATCGTCGACGCCCGAATGCGACACGGGCGCAGCCATTCTCACAGATCCGAGCGTGCACCGCCACGAGTGATCATCCAGCCTCCAGTACCTACGACCCGAGCGCGACCAGATCGGACACCAACTCGACTTATCGAGAAAGTCTTCCTAGAAGAAAGGCAAGACCGACATGACTTCGAGACCAGAGACAGTCAGCGCATGACCGGCGGCCTCATCGACCCGGACGAATTTCGTCGCGTGCTCGGGCACGTGCCCACCGGGGTCGTCGTCATCACCTCGCTGGGAGAGAACGGCCAACCGATCGGTATGGCTGTCGGGTCGTTCACCTCGGTTTCGCTCGACCCTCCCCTCGTAGGATTTCTTCCCGCCCGGACATCGAGCACCTTCCCGCAGATCGAGCGGGCCGGGCACTTCTGCGTCAATGTGCTGGCCGCCGAGCAAGAGCCGATCTGTCGCTCCTTCGCCGCTCGGGGCACCGACAAATTCTCCGGCATCTCTTGGACACCCGGACCCACCGGGGCCCCCCGCCTAGATGGCGTAGTGGCCTGGATCGACTGCTCGATCGAGGCGATCACCGACGCGGGAGACCATCAGGTGGTGCTCGGCCGAGTGCTGGACCTCGCCGGGGCCGGCGACCTCCTTCCACTGATCTTCTTCCAGGGTGGATACGGACAATTCTCGCCGCCATCGCTCGGCGCACCTCCCGAACCAGACCTCGTAGGTCACCTTCGCCTGGTGGACTTGGCCCGGCCCGCAATGGAACGCACCGCAGCCGAGACAGACCTGGAGTGCCTGGCGACCGCGATCGTCGGCGACGAGCTTGTGGTCATGGCGAGCACCGGCCGTCCCGGCGGACAACGACCGCCCACCCGGGTGGGGCAGCGGTTCCCGTTCGTCCCGCCGCTCGGCGCGCCACTGGTCGCCTGGTCGCCTTCGGACGCCGACGCCTGGGTCGACCGCCTACCGGACACTGCGAGTCCTGTCGCCCGCGCGGATCAGCTCGCCAGCCTGGAACGAGTCCGTCAGCGCGGTTGGTCGGTCGGCATGGACAGCCCCTCCCGCCGCAGCTTGCAGACCACGCTCCGCCAGTTCCCCCTGACACCGACGATGCAACAACGCCGGTCGGCGGAGCGCCTCGTCCGCGAACTCGGCGACGAGTACGAGACCCCCGAGTTATGCGAGGACGCGCTGTACCCGGTCCGGGACGTCAGCGTCCCCGTCTTCGACCCGCATGGAGACGTTGTCCTCATGCTGACTATCTACGGATTCCCAGCAACCTCGTCCTGGCGAGAGGTCGCTCGCCAGCGGGACGTCTTGCTCGCCGCCGCACACGAGGTGAGCACCCGGCTGGCAGCCGACGCGGATACCTCACGATGACCACCGAACCCTTACTCGACACCGATAAGCCCACAGCTGAAGGAGGCCCTCCATGAGGATCTGCGTCGACCACAACCTCTGCACCGGACACGGCGTGTGCGAGGGACTGGACCCAGAGGTCTTCGAAGTCGGCGACGACGGCGTCGTACACCTCCTCCTCGAACACCCGCCCGAGGACAAACGCGACGTCATGCAGGACGCCGTCGATCAATGCCCCACCCAAGCCTTGGACATCCGCGACTAGCCTCAATCTTCGTGCTTCGTGGAAGCAGGCGAGTTATCGACGGATGCCGGAACTCTGTAGTGAGACCCCGCATCACGCTTGGACACTGCGTAGCGCTGCTGGAAACGGCTGGGAATCCTGGGCGTCCGCCTGTCGGACCGTGTCGGTCGACCCGCAGCGCTCTTCGCGACGGCCGGGGCCATCCTGCTCGTATCCACGTGTGATGCGGCCTGACCAGCAGTCGAATATCTGGGCAGGCCGCAGGAGAGGCGTTGCTGCTTGCCGCCGGTCCGTCGGTCCACTCCGGCGTCGCCCGATCAGCTACGTCGGGCTGCTCCCGGTGAATATGCGGGGGGACGGGCTGGTGGCGTACAACATCGCTGTCACCACTTACGGCGGCGGCGTGGTCTATGTGACACAGTGGCTGGTCCAGTCGAATGGCAACAATCGCAGCGTGTGGATCCTGATGGGCCGCGGTGCCCAGACCGCCGTGGGCATGCGCAGAAACCACGACACCGTTGCCGGCAACGGTGTCGGACTCGGGCTGACGGGCGCCGGAAGCGCTCGGTGCGGGGCGCCGCTACTCTACGAGTACACCACGCTCGGCGAGCGTCGCGACAACTTGTTCCCCTTCTGCGCGGACGTGTTCGCGGCTGATGTAGTCGGCCAGGACGGGATCACCGGCTTTGATTGCCTCGACGAGTATTCCGTGTTGACGATTGGCCTCCACCACCGGGACCGCGGCGGCAAGGACGCTAATCTCGCGCGGGAGGTTGCGGGCGAGTTGCCTCAAGACAGAGCGAGTGCGCTGGCTCCCGCCGGATCGGTTCACAAGCGCGTGAAACTGCCAGTGCAAGTCGTTCAGTACGTCCTGGTCCTCAACCTCACGCATCTGCTGTAACAGTTCCTCCAGCCGCACCAAGCTTTCTGCGGGCATTCGACGCGCAGCGCCGGCAGCTGCCAACCCCTGCACCATTCCGTAGATCGTGTAATGGTCTCTGACGTCTTCGGCTCGAATCGGTACCACGTACATCCCTCGATGCGGTACCGAGGCGACGAGTCCGTCCGACTCCAAAGCGATCAGTGCCTCACGGACAGGAACTCGGCTGACGCCGAGCTTCTCAGCGAGCGCCTCCTGCGGGATGCGCTGGCCGCCCTTCAACGAGCCATCGAAGATCATCATCTTGGTACTTTCGATGATCTCGGCGCTCATCACCTTGCGGTCAACCTTTCGGCTCACAGACATAGCCGCATCCCTCCACTCCGACCTATTGTATAAGGTATCAGGGCGACGTCACCTAGCACCGCGCCGAGGCCAGAGACTGAGCCATCCGGGATGAGTACGTCATCGGAACACACTCACGGGCAACGAGCTTGGAATTGCGGAGGCTCTCTGGACAGCACCCTCCCTCGGGACGACTACCGACGACAGGTCAGGGTGCCAGCGTAGGGCGAAGGCGGAACTCTTTGATACTGCGGATCATGAAGCTGGGCTCATACTCGATCTTGTCGCGATCGACAACTTCGAACTTCTCCCACCGATCCGCCAACAGGTTCAGCAAGACGTCCGCCTCCACACGCGCGATCGTGTTCCCCGGGCAGGTGTGCAGACCATGGCTGAACGTCAGATGCTGCGAACCGTTCTCCCGCCCCGGACGAAACTCCGCCGGGCACTCGAAACGCTGCGGATCACGGTTGGCCGACCCGAAGAACGGCATCACGACCGCACCGTCCGGGATCTCGGCTCCCCCGATCTTCGCCCCCTCACGAGCCACACGGAAACTCGACTGCAGCTGCGTGGACATCCGCAGCGTCTCCTCGATCAACTGGCTGCCGCGGCTGCGATCCCGTCGGTAGGCCTCCCACTCCGCCGGATGATCGGCTAGGAGGAGCATCATGTCGCAGAAGTACTTCCGCGAGGTCTCGTTCCCACCGGTCTGGATCTGACGTGCCATCTCGGCCACCACGGAATCGTCGAGGTAGGCCTCGGAGCCCGGCCTCTGCGGGTCCGGCACCCGAGCGTGCGCGAGGGCTGAGAGGACGTGGTTCTCCTTCGGCCTTTCTCTCAGCTCGTGCACCTTGTTCACGTAGTACTGCTGCATCTCGACAATCGTCATCTCGTTCTGGATTCGCTCTTCATCGCTGAGGAACACCCCATAGGCCGCAGAGTCGGCGTCAGTCCACTTGAGGACCGTCTCCCACATGTCCTCGGCCGTGTCGAGCACGCGACAGATCACTTTGACCGAGAAGGGGATCGAGACGGCGTTGTTGAAGTCCACGATCTCCTCCGAGCTCACCGAGTCGAGCAACTCGGCGACGATGCGCTCCATCTCAGGACGCAGCCCGTCGGCCGCGCGAGCGGTCACGAACGGGGTGATGATCCGCCGTTCCCGAGTCTGGTCCGGCGGATCGCCGAGAATCATCGTCGGCGTTCGCTCCCAGCCCCCGGCGCGGATCTCCTTTAGCCGGGACTGCACCGCCTCGGACGCCGGAGTCGCCGGGGTTCCGACGGCCGATGAGAAATGCTCGGGATCACTGAGGACCTGACGCACTAGGTCGTCCCGCGCGACGATGTAGTTGAGCGTCCCTGGGATCCGGTAGACCTCGCCTTGGTTGCGAATCTCTTCGTAGAAGGGGTAGGGGCACTTTAGGAAGTCGGGTTCTGCGAGGCTGAAATTGTCGAGGTCGGGGTGGGCAACAGTTTCGGCTGTGTCGACTGAGTTGTCGGATGTCATCGATGCTCCTCGGGTCTGTGTGGCGGCCGAGTCGGTCAGTTGACCTGTGCTCGGCTTCTCCACAACTGCGGTGATGTGGTGTCTGGTTCGTCGTTGCTAGGCATCAGAAGGGGCTGAGCACCCGCCGGCTCGATCAGGGCGTGAGGACAGCACGACCGGTGATTCCGCCCGTCTCCATCCGGGTGTGCACCTCCGCCGCCTCCGCGAGCGGGAACGTCTGGGTCACGGGGCGGACCTTCTTCTCCGCGACGAGATCGAGAGCGCGCATGAAGGTAGCCATCGACGTGGAGTTCGATCCGAGGATCGCCACCTCCTTCCCGAAGACGAAGGCGGGATGAAAGGACACTTTCCTGCTCTCGATCTGGCCGGTAAGGACATAGCGGCCCTGCGGTGCGGTTGCACGAAAGCAGGCACTAAAGACATCAGGATGACCGACGTTGTCGAGTACGACCTCCGCCCCTCTCCCGTCCGTAACATCCAGAATTTCCTGAGCAAGCTCCTTCGAGGAGATCAAGACTTCGTCGGCGCAGTTCGCGCGCAACAGGTCCGACTTATGCGCTGAGGAAGTCACGGCGATGGCTCTTGCGCCCAAGGCTGCGACAACTTGAAGTGCATGGAGGCCGAGCCCGCCACCGGCACCGGTCACGACGACGTTCTCACCAGGCTTGACATGTGCGACCTCGCGCAACGCCTGCAGAACTGATCCCACCGCGCAAGAAACGACCGACGCTGATACGGAGTCGAGATTGTCGGGGATCGGGAGGAGCCATTGGTGCTCGAGTGCGACGAACTCGGCATTGCCTCCGTAGACGAACGTCCGCGATTTGCACCAGAGCTCTCGACCGGAACGGCACTCAAGACAGCGCCCGCAGGAGGTCGTCTGGCGGGTGATGACGCGCTGGCCGACCTCTATACCGGTCACAGCGCGGCCGATCTCGACAACTCGACCGGCGATCTCGTGGCCGAGGATCCGGGGCACGGGCCCACGAAGCTGCCCGGTGCGGTCGGCCGTGTCGTGCCCACAGACGCCGCAGGCCTCGACCTCGACGACGACCTGAGTCATTTCGGCGCTCGGTGTCGGGAGATCCACAAGCCCCAAGACCGTTGGATCCCCGATCTTGCTGTACTGAATTGCCCTCATGTCCATCCTTCCGCGGCTAAGAGCGTGTCTCATGTGATTGAAGTGGCATGTGCTGAAAATGCGACTCGTGTTGGATGAGTTTTCTTCGCTATTGGTGCCAGATCCGTTGTGGGGAAATCGCCGAAGCGTAGCCCCAAGACCGTTGGATCCTGCTGCACTGAATTGCCCTCATGTCCATCCTTCCGCGCCTAAAGGATCGCGTGAGCGACAGCGGGACTGCCTGCCGCGCAGGGCACACGCAGGACGCCCGCGCTCAAAAGGAACTCCCAGCGGCCCAGCGCCGCACACGCGTCGGCCAGATCCTTCAGGTACCAGAACTCACCGAGTCCCATACCGAGGAGCGGAATGAGCCTGTGATGCAGAAACCCTTTCTCCTTGAGCACCGGCATAGCCTCGACAGAGATGTTGTCGGCGGCGGCGGCGACGGCTCCTCGGTCCCAAAGCATCTCCGCCATGGCGCATGAGGACTCCAGACCGGGGCAGTGCAGGCTCTTGCCGACCTCGCCCCGCATGGCCTGTCGCTCTTCGAGATCAAGTGTCAGGTACCACTCCATCCATCCGGTTCGGAGGATCCAGAAGTCACCGTCGCGGAAGGTTGTGCCCTGCTCTGTCGCCACCTCGTCGATGAGTTCCGGGGTGATCTCGAAGCGGCTACGTTGATCGATCGACTTGCCCTGCTTGTGCAGATGAGCGGCTACGTCGATGAGGACGCCGCGGCCGATGGGCCCGACTGACGCCCAGTGATCGATTCCGATGTCGCGCGTGGTGTCGAGATCGTCTTCCGTGCGCCCACCCCAGTAGCCGTGTCCGCGGAATGTGATGTGGCGCAGTCCGTCCCACTGGCTGGAGAATTGCAAATGTAGGTTGTCGAGGCGGTCGTCACGGCCCGTGCGGCCTCGCTCCACCACGTGCTCGAAGGGTGTGCGTCGTGGGAAGATTCCGGGGTCCGGCTCGCCCAGCGGCAATGCGAGCGGGACGACGAGTCCCTCCTTCACACTTGCGGCGGCAGTGGCGATCTGCGCGGGCTGAAGCCGGTTCATGGACCCGAGTTGGTCCTTTCGGCCCCAGACGTCCCAGGCATGCCTTTCCGTCGTGCCCTCGACGAATGGAAGCTCGGAGTAGCGGGGAATCATGCGACCATCTCGAACCCTAGGACTCCGAAGCCATCGGTCTCGAAGAAGCCGGCTTTGACCGCCGCGCCGCGGCCGACGTCGCCTTCGCCGACGACACGGCCGGGTAGACGCACGCCGCAGGCGAGGTCGACGAGCGCGACCGTGAAGGGGATTTCGGACGCCCACGCCTGGTCACCCAGGGCACGGTGGATGATGATCGCACTCGAGACGGTCCCGTCGCCGTCCACCTCCACCCACTCCCAGGCGGGCGACGAGCACAGCCAACACATCGGGGCAAGGGGGAACCGGACCTCGCGGCAGCTCGTGCACCGCTGCAGCTCGAGTCGTCCCTCTTTCAGGCTGGACCAGTGGCGCGCGGTTTCGGGGTGGATCGGCGGCACGGGTCCGTGGTACTGCCCAAGGGCTTTCAATGATTGAGGCATCGTAATTCCTACCGGTCGCGATCGGATGTGAAGATAAGCGAGTCACCCCAGGGACTCATCCATTGGAGGACCTGAGCGTCCGCTATCTGGCGCGGCCCGCCCTCCGCCCGTAACTGCCTGACCATCTCGACCAGGTGGGCATAACCGGAGAAGTGTCCCTCGGACATGAGGCCACCGTTGCTGTTGACGACGACGGGAGAGCCGATGGTCATGCCCGCGTCCTTGACCCAGTGGGGGGCCTCGCCCTCGCCACAGAAGCCGAAGCGCTCAACAGTCGTCCAGACATTGCTGCTGAAAGCATCGTAGATATACAGACCGTCGACATCAGTTTGGCTCACTCCGGCCATTCTGTAGACGGGCTGCTCCTCAGCGATGTACGGGAAGTCGCCGCCGAATCCGACACCCAGTCCGGGACGCGAGAACATGACATAGCTGTCTCTGTCTGCACGGATGCTCTGGGCGCCCGCGACGACCACGGGGGTCGATCTGAGATCCCGTGCGCGGTCCTGACTGGCGAGGAGCAGACAGGTGGATCCTTCGGTGGTCAACGAGAAGTCGGCTCGCCGAAATGGGCCGGCGATGCGTGGCTCCCTTATGTATGCATCCGCGTCCATGTGCTTCTCGCGCATCGTCGCCATGGGGTTATTGGTTGCGTTCTCACGGAATGCACAAGCAATGCGGCTGAGGTCATCCTCGGTGGCGCCGTACTTGTCCATATACCTCTGCGCGACCATGGCTGTCGCGACACCGGGTGTGTCCATCCCGTGTACGGACCACTCGCCATGCCCGCCGCCGAAGTCCCGAAGACCTTCGCGAGTATGGGAGCCGCCCAGTGCGGCCAGATGCTTCGCGTATCCCCGACGTGTCGTGTTGGTGTTGATCACCGCCACCACGTCCGCCATACCGGACAGGATGGCGAGGGTGGCGTGGGCGACTGAACCTGCAGCCCACCGACCATGTGCCCAAGCCTGGTCGACGAAGCGGCACTTGAGCCCGGCCGCTGCGATGAACTCCTCGTAGTCGACGCCGGTGGGTGATCCGGTCGCGGTGGTGTATCCGTCCACGTCCGCTCTGCCGAGTCCGCTGTCGTCGAGTGCCGCGGCGAAGGCTTCGGCTTGGAGCGCCATGGGGCTCCGGCCCAGATCGAATCCGAATTCGCGACTCGTCCCGACGCCGACCACACAGACGGGTTCGCGTGAGAGGCTCAAGACCATGACAGTCCAGCCAGATCCTCGGTGACCGCGGCGAGCAATTGCGGCTTGGCTACCTTCCCGCTGGCTGTACGCGGAATCCAATCGGCGTTCTTGATGAGTACGTGTCGCGGCACCTTGAACTTCGCCGCGCGCTCGCGCACATAGGCCCGAACGTCTTCAGCGTCCATATCGTGAAGTGTGCTGACAACGGCAACGATTGCCTCGCCGCTATCCCCATCCGGGACTCCTAGGACGGCGGCACTACTTACTCCGGGATTCTGCAGGAGGAGTTGCTCGAGCTCGATCGGCGAGACGTTGATACCACCGATTTTCATGACTTCTTTGAGTCGGGATGAGTAGTAGAAATAGCCGTCGGGGCCGAAGTAGCCCAGATCGCCGGTGTCGTAGAAGCCGTCGCGGTCGAAGGCTGCGTCAGTGAGCTCAGGGGCCCGGTAGTAGCCCGGTGTGGTGTAACCGCGGACCAGCAGGAGACCGACCTGTCCTTGCGGCAGGATCTCGCGCGAGTGTGGGTCGACGATGCGGAACTCGAATCCGGGAAGTGGTGCACCGGAGGAGGTGAGCTTGAGTTCGAGACTGTCGTCCGGGTATCCAGCCAGGCAGTTGCCGTACACCTCAGTCGCCCCATACGACGTGTTTGCCCCTGAAACACCCATGCGTTCGATCAGGATCTGACGTTCCGCTGGGGAAATGCCTGCCGCGCCCTTGATCAGGCTGGCAACGCGCTCGGGCCGGAAGGTCGGATCCTCCACGATCTGTCGGGTCATGTTGCTCATGCCGTAGTAGACAGTGCACCGTTCCCGTTCGACCAGGTCGATCGCGTCGCTCGGCGAGAACTTCAGCTGGAGGTACAGCGTCGCACCGTGGGTGAGAGTGGCCATCAGGCAGTTCTCTGATCCGAACCCATAGAACAGCGGTGACCCCAGCCAGACGCGGTCCGTCGAGTTGAGGTTCCGCCGCTCGCCGATGTTGAAGCCGTTCTCGACGAGTCCGCGATGGTGCAGGACGACACCCTTGGGCTCAGCCGTACTGCCGGAGGTGAAAAGCAGGAGCGCCGGGTCGTCCTCGAGGGCTGCATCCGTCTGGCCGAGCTGGGAGTCTTCGCTGTCCTCACCGAGATCGGAGCCTTGTCCCTCCTCTACGAATGTCTGCCAGCTGCCTTTGTCGAGGTTCCCGTCCGAGAGGAGTACGACTCGCTTCAGTGAGGGGAATTCGGTGCTGCCGGTCGTTGTCAGTGGGTCGAGGAGCTCCGGTACGAGCTGCTTCCAGTCGTCAGTGAAGTCTCGCCCGAGGAAGTCGGTCTCGCTGATCACCAGGGCGGGCTCGCACTTGGCGATCGCCCAGCGCAGCTCAGAGGTCTTGTGCCAGGTGTTCAACGGTACGAAAAGGGCACCTATCCTCGCTGCCGCTAGATAGGAGATCACCCACTCTGGACGATTGCCGAGCAGGGCGGCGACTCGATCACCGTGTCGGACACCCGCGCGATTCATCGACGCCGCAACCTTTTCGACCAAGTCGTCGAGCTGTCGGTAGCTCAGGCGGCGATCACCGAAGGCCAGCGCTGCGTTGTCCGGGTACTTTCCCGCGACTTCGCGTAACAACTCGCCGAGGGTTCGGCTCGTCCAAGGGATTGTCGGTGCAGGGGTCGAGATGAAACTCAATGCGGTCCTCCGTGATTAGGCTGCGGGTTCTGCGGGGTAAGCACGCCGGCGAGGGCTGTGCACGCTCCGGATCCGCGAGCGCAATGATTGGATGCAAGATTCGTTCGCGGTGGCGCACGTCGGGCCGACCGGCCGGAACGAGCGCGGAAGGCCGTAGGCGATTTCCGTTCCGACACGCCACCCTGCCACCTCTGCCTGTCAGTGAGCGAGCGTCCGGGGAGGAAGACCTGGCTTCACTGCCGGGCTGTGTTCGGCCGTCCTTGACGGACGATGACGGGTCTAGTAGACCATAACTGGATAACGTATACAAGATCTGAGGCCCTCGTGAATCGATCAACGTCCATGAACCAATCAACGTCCATGAACCAATCAACGTCAAGGCGGAGCGATGAGGCGACCTACGACTACGTAGTGGTCGGAGCCGGCTCCGCGGGCGCCGTGGTGGCCAACCGCCTCGCCACATCGGCCGAGCGACCGCGTGTCCTCCTCTTGGAGGCCGGTGGCACCGACATCTCGCCCTTCGTCCAAATTCCTGCAGGCATTCTCTGGATGCCACACCACAACTACTGGGAGTACGGCACCGAGCCCGACCCGACGCGGCGGGGACGGCGCGACATGTGGGCTGCGGGCAAGGTCCTGGGCGGCAGCAGCTCCGTCAACGCGATGTTGTGGGTCCGAGGCAACCGGGCGGACTACGACCGCTGGGCCGAGATGGGCGCTTCCGGATGGGACTTCGACAGCCTCCTGCCGCTTATGCGCGACATCGAGGACTGGACAGGCCCGCCGTCGAGATGGCGCGGACGCGGAGGTCCGCAGACGGTCTCCCCACTGCGGGTCAATCACCCGATGGTCTCGCACTGGCTCGCTGGGACGGACGAGGCGGGCTTCACGCAACTTGCGGATGTGAACGGAGAGAACCAGTTCGGGGCGGGCCCGGGACAGCTCTCGCAGCGGAATGGCTTGAGGAACGGCACTGGTCGTTCGTACGTCGCACCCGCCCGGCGCCACGGAAACCTCACGGTCCGAACACATGCACAGGCGTCGCGGATCCTCTTCGACGGTAACCGGGCGCTCGGCGTCGAATACCTCTCTCGGGGCCGCCGACGTCGTGCATACTGCAGGCGTGAGGTGATCGTCAGCTGCGGCGCGATCGGGAGCCCGGCGCTCTTGCAACGGTCGGGAGTCGGCGACGCCGAGCTGCTCGGTCAGCTGGGCGTCGGGGTCGTCGCGGACGCCCCGATGATCGGTCGCCACCTCCAGGAGCACCCGATCTTCACCTTGTCCTACCGGGTCCGCGAGAAAACCTTGAACCAGGAGTTCAACCCGGTGGGCATGCTCCGCGGGGCCGCGGAGTTCGCCCTCCACCGTCGGGGTCCGGCCACAGCAGGCCTGACGCACGCGACCGCCTACGGAAGAATCGACCCTGGGTCGCCGTGGCCCGACTTCCAGTTCATGTTCTCCCCGATGGCAACCATGTCGAACCGACCGATGGACGCGTCGGAGGTCAAGGACAAGCGCCAGGTGTCGCTCCCCGACGATGCTGCGGTGAACTGCCATGTCTGCCTGCTCCATCCCCGTTCTGAAGGTACGGTGTCGATCACGTCGACGCAGCTCGAAGACATGCCGCGCATCGAGCTGGATTACTACGGCGACCCCCGCGATCTCACGAACGCAATATCGGCGGCCCGCCGCGCGCGGGAGGTGTTCCAGACGACGGCCATGAAGCCGGTCGTGATCGAAGAGACGGACGCGACTCGCCATCTCGAGTCGGACGAGGACTGGGCTGATCATATCGCCGGGAGCACCTTCAATGCAGCCCACTGGGTGGGGACGATCCGGATGGGGGCCGCCGACGACAGTACTGCCGCACTCGACCCTCAACTCCGTGTGAAAGGCGTTCAAGGCGTCCGCGTCGCCGATGCCTCGGTCATGCCGACTCTGACAAGTGGGAACACCAACGCCCCGTCGGTCCTCATCGGAGAGAAGGCGTCACGGCTCATCCTCGGCGAACGTGACAGGCACTTAGTCGGCTAGCTCCCCCTGTCGATCTCCCGCGGGCACTGCCCGTCACAGCAGCACTCATGGCGGTGTTCCTCTGGGAGGAACACCGCCCGCGTGACCAAGACCGCGACGGTGGAACTGCGGTCGAACGCCGCTCTCGTGGGACACAGGGTGGAGCTGCTATTCGAGCCGTTCGATCTCACCCGCATCGAGGTCCGCCGCCACGGCACACCGACGGAACTCGTGGGGCGACAATCACATCACAGCGAACCCGAAACTCACGCGACGGCAATGAAACCCAGCGGCATCGACTACGCCAATCTCATCGCAACCGCGCAGGCGGCCGAGCCGGCCGCGGCGTCAGCTACGGCGCCCTCTCCAGCGCCGGACAGATCCTTGGCCAGCTCGACCGCTACACCGGCGAGAATGCCATCCCGTGATGATGGACTCGCTGATCTTCGGTTTCTCTCGCGCACTGTTCGGACGCGAACTCGTCCCCGACATGCTGCACCGGCACAGCGCCCACAACGAAGCGGTTGCCCGCATCGGCTAGTTCATCACCGAACGCCACATCGGGCCATCACCGGCGAGGTCGGCGCCGCTCTCAATTGCAGCCCACTGCGTCATCTACCTGCCCCCACTGTCGGCCTACGCGGTATCCACTGCAGCGTCGCCTCCCTCGGCCGGCGACCGCTCGTGCATCACGCCACCCACGCCCCGCAGGCCGCCGACGGACTCGGCGAGCGGGGACGCTCCGGGGTCGTCTTCGAGGAAGCCGCCGCCTCGGCCACGACCCGCTCGAAGCGTTGCGCTGCTCACCGACGACGACGTCGACTCGTCGAGCCCATTCGCCTCCCGGCTCGTCGGACAACCACACTGCGCCGGCGGATGAAACTCGGCGTGCTCGCCGCGCTCTATCAACGCATCGGCCGCGCTACACGATGCCGGCCCTGAGCGAGACCGGGTCTCCCTAGAACACCACCTGAAGCTGGCCCGACGGAGGACCGGTTTTCGCGTTACGCCGTCGCGGCTACGGTCACCGACCTCGAGGGGTAGCCCTCGTCACCGTAATGGCCACCGACGAAGCCATTGTCGACGAATCCTCCCCACGCGCAGCCCGCGCCGAGGTCCCCGCAGACTGAATTTGCACCCCGACACCACGAACACCAACGACCGCGCCACGCACAACAAGGCAGGGCGTCGTTTCGGGCCCGCACACGCTCACCGTCAACGTCGCCGACGTGCTCATCCTGAGTGCCGGTCAACACTCGATGGGCTCAGCCGGGTGTGCCCACACCGCCACAGCCTGCCGGAACGCGCCCCGTGGTGGTACACCATCCCCTTGGGGCGGCCCGTGGCCCCGGAGCAGTTGATCGACAACAGCGATCCCTCACCCCCTGCAGGGTGGAGCGGGCCGGCGCCGGCGAGCCAATGGTGGTCAAGTCCAGGGAGGTGGTGTACGACGTCGTCGCGTGACTCCTCGTCGGGTGAGTCAGGCAGTCAAGGCCGGTGTCACCTCCTCGGTGGACTCGGTGCTGCTGTCGGTGGTGTTGTCGGTGCGGGAGCGGGCCAGCACGTCCAGACCGAGATAGCGGCGCCCCTCGATCCACTCGTCGTGCTGTTCGGCGAGAACCGCCCCGACGAGCCGGATCAGGGCGGTACGATCCGGGAAGATCCCGACCACATCGGTTCTCCTGCGGATTTCCTTATTGAGGCGCTCCTGCGGATTGTTGCTCCAGATCTGTTTCCAAATCTGCTTCGGAAATGCGGTGAACGCCAACAGGTCCGGTCGTGCCGCGTCGAGGTGGTTGGCGACCTTCGGTAGCTTCTCGGCTAGTGCGTTGATGACCCGATCATATTGGGCATGAACAGAATCCGCGTCCGGCTGGTCGTACACCGAGTGCAGCAACGTCTTCACCCAAGGCCACGACGCCTTCGGGGTCACCGTCATCAGGTTCGTCGAATAGTGCGTTCGGCACCTCTGCCACGAGGCGCCCGGCAGGGTCGCGCCGATCGCCGCCACCAGCCCGGCATGGGCGTCGGAGGTCACCAACCGCACCCCGGACAGGCCGCGAGCAACGAGGGAGCGGAAGAATGCGAGCCAGCCGGCACCGTCCTCGGACGAGGTCACATCCACGCCCAGGATCTCGCGGTACCCCTCGGCGTTGACGCCGACCGCGACCAGGGTGTGCACGTTGACCACCCGACCGTTCTCCCGCACCTTGAGCACCAGGGCGTCGGCGGCGACGAACGTGTATGGCCCGGCATCGAGCGGCCGGCTGCGGAACGCCTCGACCTGGGTGTCGAGTTCCTTGGCCATGACGGAGACCTGCGACTTGGACAGGCTGGTGATGCCCAAGGTGTCGACGAGCCGGTCCATCCGGCGGGTGGAGACGCCGAGTAGGTAGCAGGTGGCGACCACGGTGGTCAGGGCCTTTTCGGCGCGTTTGCGGCGTTCGAGCAACCAGTCGGGGAAGTACGAACCGGATCGCAGTTTGGGGATGGCGACGTCGAGGGTTCCGACGCGGGTGTCGAAGTCGCGGTGCCGGTATCCGTTACGGGAGTTGGTGCGCTCGTCGGAGCGTTGTCCGTAGCCGGCGCCGCACAGCGCGTCGGCTTCGGCGCCCATCAGGGTGTGGATGAACATCGTCAGCAGCTCGCGCAGCAGGTCGGGGCTCGCGCCGGTGAGTCGGTCGGTCAGGATCTGATGCAGGTCGATATCGTGGGCAGTGGTCATCGCGTGCTCTTTCGTCGAGTCGAGTTGGTACCTCTCTCGAAGAATCACGCGGTGACCGTCTCTCGTCCGGTTACGACACGCCGGTCATTGGTACGAGATCCGGCTCGTACACCATCATCGTGGACGTAACCCC
>NZ_JBFUHV010000026.1:0-85650 GCF_056402215.1 Rhodococcus sp. P4_B6
CGTAACGTGCGCGCAGCCGTTACGACACTCCCGGGGCGCAGCCTCTGTGCATGGCCCACACACCGAGTTCGAGCAAGCTGCTGGTCGTCGGCAACGGTATGGCCGGCGCACGCACCGTCGAGGAGATCCTCAACCGTAGCGGGCGTGAGCGTTTCGAGATCACCATGATCGGCGACGAGCCCTACGGCAACTACAACCGCATCATGCTCTCGCACGTCCTGTCCGGGGAGGCGGCTGTCGACGACGAGGACCTGATCCTCAACCCGATGGGCTGGTACACCGCCAACGGCGTCAAACTCCACGCCGGCGACCGCGCGCTGGCGCTCGACCGGTTCGCGAAGACCGTGACGTGCGAGAGCGGCCGCGTCGTCGACTACGACGTGCTCATCATCGCCACGGGAAGCAATACGTTCTTCCCCAACATGGACGGACTGCGGGAGCACGACGGGCGCCTGGCCCGCGGGGTGTTCGGATTCCGGAACATCGCCGACACCAACGGCATGCTGCAGATGGCGCAGGCCCGCGACGACGTGTCCGCGGTGGTCATCGGCGGCGGTCTGCTCGGCCTCGAGGCCGCGTACGGGCTGCGCACCCAGGGCCTCACCGTCAACGTCGTGCACTCCCCGGGGCACCTGATGAACCAGCAGCTCGACGAACGCGGCGGCAGCGTCCTGCGCGCCGAGATCGAGAAACTCGGCGTCGGCGTCCACACCTCGATGCGGACCACCGCCGTGCTGCGCGACGAGGCGGGCCTGGTGACCGGGGTGTCGTTCGTCGACGGCTCCACCCTGGCCGCCGACATGGTCGTCGTCACCGCCGGAATCCGGCCCAACACCGAACTCGCGCGGGCCGCCGGGCTGGTGGTCGAACGCGGCGTCGTGGTGGACGACCAGATGCGCTGCGAGGACGAGGGTTCCGTGTACGCCGTCGGCGAGTGCGCACAGCACCGTGGGGAGACCTACGGCCTCGTCGCCCCGGTGTGGGAGCAGTCGGTCATCCTCGCCGAAGTCCTCACCGGCTCCAATCCCGAAGCGGCGTACGTCGGTACACGCACCACTACGAAACTGAAGGTCGCCGGTGTCGACGTGGCCGCGATGGGCGTCAAGGGACCCGAGACGGCGGACGACGAGTTCATCCAGTACTACGAACCGCGCAGCGGCACGTACAAGAGCCTCGTCGTCCGCGACGGCAAGCTGATCGGCGCCACGCTGATGGGCGACATCAGCAAGGCGGGTTTCCTCACGCAGGCGTTCGACGGCAAGGTTCCGCTGCCCGAGGAGCGGATCGGCATGCTCTTCGACGTCGGAGCCCCGAGCGCCGCGACGAGTGTCGCCGACCTCCCCGACGACCTGCAGGTGTGCAACTGCAACGGCGTGAGCAAGGGCGATCTGGTGGCGTGCGTCCATTCCGGCGCCAAGACGCTCACCGACGTCTGCGCCCAGACCCGGGCAGGCAAGGGCTGCGGCTCGTGCAAGGGACTCGTCGCCGACATCGTGGCCTGCGCCGCAGGCGGCGAACTCGAAGCCGACCCCTCCGCCGACTGGTACGTGCCCTGCATTCCGATGACGAAGCCCGAACTCATCGCGACCATCCGGGAACGCGATCTCCGCGCCGTGTCACAGGTGTTCGTCGAGCTCGCGGTGGACGCGAAGGAGGAGTCGTCCGCGAAGATGCCCCTGGCCTCGCTGCTTCGCACCATCTGGGGTCCCGACTGGGTGGACGAGCGCGGCGCGCTGTTCATCAACGACCGCGTGCACGCCAATATTCAGCGCGACGGCACGTTCTCGGTGGTCCCGCAGATGAAGGGCGGTGTCACCACGCCGGAGCAACTCCGCAAGATCGCCGACGTGGCGGACAAGTACGGCGTGCCGCTCGTAAAGGTCACCGGCGGGCAGCGCATCGACCTGCTCGGCATCAAGAAGGAGGATCTCCCCAAGGTGTGGGGTGACCTCGACATGCCGTCCGGGTTCGCCTACGGCAAGAGCATGCGCACGGTGAAGACGTGCGTCGGAACCGACTTCTGCCGCTACGGTCTCGGTGATTCGACGAGCCTCGGCATCGCTCTCGAGGAGCGGTTCCAGGGCCTGGAGACGCCCGCGAAGCTGAAACTCGCGGTCGCCGGATGCCCACGGAACTGCTCGGAGGCCCTGTGCAAGGACTTCGGTGTGGTCGCGGTCGGCGACGGTCGATGGGAAATCTACGTCGGCGGCGCCGCCGGAGCGCATATCCGCAAGGGCGACCTGCTGGCCACGGTCGAATCACCGGACGCCGTGATCGAACTCGGCGGGCGATTCATCCAGTACTACCGCGAGAACGCGAAATGGCTCGAACGCACGTACGACTTCGTGCCGCGGGTAGGACTCGAACATCTTCAGGCGCTACTGGTCCGAGACGAGGAGGACATCGTGACCGGATTGGACGAGCGGATCCAGACGGCGGTGGACGGCTACCGGGATCCCTGGAAGGAGCGCAGCGCGCCGAAATCGCCCGCACAGTTCGCTCCCTCGCTGCCGCTGCTGCCGCTCCCCCAGGTGCCGGTCCGATGACCGCCCTGATCGAGGGTCCCGCCGAGGTCGCGGTGGGACCGGTCAGCGACCTGACACCGGGCGAAGGCCGGACGTACGTCGTGCAGAACCGTCAGGTGGCCGTATTCCTGCTGTCGGACGGCACCGTTCGGGCGATGGATGCGGTGTGCCCGCACAAGGGTGGTCCCCTCGCCGACGGGCAGATCGACGCCACCGGCGTGACGTGCCCGCTCCACCAGTACGCGTTCGCCTTCGACACGGGCGCCTGCGGATCCGAGGGTGTGGGCTCGGTCCGCACGTACCCCGCGTCGGTCCGCGACGGGTCGGTCGTCGTGCACGTGTGAGTGTTCGCCCGATTGTGCTCTGCCCTGGTACGGCGTGCCTTTCGGGAAAACTGCGGCACCGCTGTCATCATGAGGCCAGTGCTGCAGCTGAAGGGGCTCGTCGCATGGACAGATCGCTGATCGAGTGAGTACCGTCGCCAGTTCGGAACGACGGGGCCGATCCGGTAACCGCCCTCAGGCCGGTGACCGGACCGTGGGAACCGTGTTCCGTACGGACATCGAGGGTCTGCGGGCCGTCGCGGTGCTGGCCGTGGTGTTCTTTCACGCGGGTGTGCCCGGGATCGACGGCGGATTCGCCGGTGTCGACATCTTCTTCGTCGTCTCGGGGTTTCTCATCACCGGGCTGCTGTGGCGGGACGTGGCTGCCACCGGCCGCGTGGGACTGGCCGAGTTCTACGGCGCCCGTGCCCGGCGACTGCTGCCCGCCGGGTGCGTCGTGCTGGTGGCCACCGCGATCGGCGCGGCCCTACTCCTTCCTCCGTTGCAGGCCCGCGCGGTCCTCGGTGACGGGATCGCGAGCGCGCTCTACGTCGGCAACTACCGACTGGCGCTGCACGGCACCGACTACCTGGCCGCGGACACGCCCCCGTCACCGTTCCAGCACTACTGGTCGCTCGGCGTCGAAGAGCAGTTCTACCTGCTGTGGCCTGCGCTGATCATCGGGGTCGCCTGGCTCGTGCGGCGCAGAACACGACGCCAGGGCCCGGACCACGCACCGTCGACGACCCCGTATCTGGTGGTCCTCGCGGTGGTCGCGGCGGTGTCGTTCGCGGTCTCGCTCGACTGGACCCGCACGCTGCCGCCGTGGGCGTTCTTCTCGCTGCCCGCCCGCGCCTGGGAGCTGGCCGCCGGTGGGTTGGTCGCGCTGTCGGTTCGGCACTGGCGGCGGCTGCCGCCTGCGGTCGCCGCGGCCGCCGGTTGGGCAGGCCTCGCACTGATCGTCTTCGCCTGTCTTCGGCTGGGCGAGAAGACACCCTACCCCGGCACCGCCGCGCTGCTGCCGGTGCTCGGCACGGTGCTGGTGATCGGAGCGGGCTGTGCCGCACCGCGGCTGGGGGTCGGCCGGGGCCTGTCCCTGCCGCCGATGCGGGCGGTCGGGCGGGTGTCCTATTCCTGGTATCTCTGGCACTGGCCGGTACTGCTGCTCGCGCCGATCGTGCTCGGCCGCTCTCTCGATCTGACCGATCGGCTGGCGATGGTCATGGTGTCCGCAGGTCTGGCCGGACTCACACTGGCCCTGGTCGAGAACCCGGTTCGCTTCGCGGCTCCGCTACGTCTCTCGGCCTCACGCAGCCTCGTCCTCGGCGGAGCCGTCACCGCCGTCGCCGTCTGTGCGGCGCTGGTTCTGCTGGTGGCGCGGCCGGTCCCGGTCGGACACGGCGCCGCCGCAGCAGCCCTCACCGTCTCGGCACCGGTCGAATCGGCCACTCCCGCAATCGATCCGCGTGACGCGGCGGTGAACGACATGACCGCTCAGGTGCAGGCGGCGGTCGCGGCGGCTGCTGGGCTGCAGTCGGTCCCGTCGAATCTGTCGCCACCGCTCGCCGACGCACCGGCAGACAAGCCTGCGGTGTTCGTCAACGGCTGCGTGCGGTCGTGGCTCGAGGTGGGGCAGGACGAGTGCGCATCGGGTGACGTGACGTCGGCGACGACGGTTGCGCTGGTCGGGGATTCGCATGCCGCGATGTGGGCCCCGGCGTTCGAAGCGGCCTCCGAGCAGCATCATTGGCGGCTGGAGACGATGGGCAAGGTCACCTGCCCACTCCTCGACCTTCCCCTCACCAGCCCCTACCTCGGGCGGGAATACACCGAGTGCGAGCAGTGGCGCGGCGAGATCGTCGACCGGCTGCGGGCCGAGCGGCCCCGGTTGGTCGTGCTGAGCATGTCCCGGCGGTACGGCGCCGATTTCGGTTTCAGCGTCTATGCCCGGCCCTGGCTCGACAGCCTGACGCGGCTGGTCACGGAACTGCGGGCCACGGGTGCGGCCGTCCTCGTCCTCGGTCCCGTCCCGGATCCGCAGTCGACCGTCCCGACGTGCCTGTCCGCGCACCTCGACGACGCGAGTGCCTGCTCGCCCCCGCGTGCGGTCGCGGTCAACGACGCCGGGGTCGCGGCCGAGGCGACCGCCACCGCGGCAGGCGGCGGCAGGTACGCCGATCTCACCACCCTGTTCTGCACCGCCGAGCGCTGCCCGGTCGTCGTCGGCAACGACCTCGTGTACCGCGACGACAACCATCTGACCCTCGAACACGCGCAGGCGCTCTCACCCGTGATCGCCGCGCTGGCCGACCGCGCACTCGCGCAGGGCTGAGGGGCGGCCGGCGAAAAAGATCCGGTTCGGATGTCACATTCGGCTCGTGGCCGGTGTCTCTATGCCGAGAACATTCCAACCGGAGGAGGAATCATGACCAGGATCCCGCAGGCAGAGCTGACCGGCATCTACGGTGCGGTCGTCAAGCGGATGTCCCGCAAGATGCTCGGCGACGTACCCGACGGGGTGGGGGTCGTGTGGCACAACCGCAAGGTGCTGAACTTCAGCTTCAGCGTGGGCCGCAAGGTACAGAAGTGGGACCGGTGTGACGAGAATCTGAAATCGTTCGCCCACATGGCGGTGGCGAGCATGGTCGGCTGCGGCTTCTGCCTGGACTACGGYTACTTCCAAGCCCACAACAAGGGACTGGACGAGACGAAGGCACGCGAGGTGCCTCGGTGGCGCGAGTCGGACGTCTTCACCCCGTTGGAGCGGGACGCGCTGGAGTATGCCGAGGCGATGACGCTGACCCCGCCGACGGTCACCGACGAACTGTCGGCCAGGCTACTGAAGGCACTCGGCCCGGCCGCGATGGTGGAACTGACCGCGTTCATCGCACTGACGAACTTCATGACCCGCTCCAACACCGCGTTCGGCATCGAGTCGCAGGGCCTCGCGGCGTCGTGTGGCCTGAAGCCGCTGAGCGCACGCTCGACGACCCGTACTCAGCCGATGTCGTAGGACAGGACGAATTCGTAGCCGCCCTCGCCGGGTCCGGCGATGGACAGGTCCGCGCTGCCACGCAGGTCGGTCAGACCGCCGGTGCCCATACCCGGCACCACCTCGATCCGTGCCGACACGGAACCCTGGTCCTGGCTGCCGAGGTGCTGGAACACGCACGTTCCGTCGTGCCCGCCGATCGAGCCCTCGAAGCGCTCGAGGCCGAGCACCGGGGCGGCATCGGCCTTGTACGCGATCAGGTAGGTCACGGTGCTCGTTCCCTCGATGTCGCCGGAGTACGAATATTCGACGGCCGCTCGCGTGGCGCCGCGTGCGGGGTAGTAGGTGTCGCCGGCGGTCGTACCTTCGCCGTCGATGTCGGTGATCAGCGATTCCGACCACGCGGCGATGGTGAATTTGCTTCGTGCAGTGTGTGAGTAGCTCATGTCAGGAGACTCTAGGTACGCGGCAGCGTGGCGCTCTTGAACATTCGCGACACTAGGATGAGCGAGTGCCGAATGTGCCAGGACATCCCGAGGCGATCGTCCGCCCGACCGCCGACGCACCCGGTTTCGAGGTCGAACGAGTCGCTCCCCGAGCAGATTTGGCCGAGTTCGTCGACTACCACTGGCTGGTGAGGTGGTCGGTGCCGAAGCCCCATCGGCAGCAGGTGGTTCCTCAGCCGCGCGTTCACGTCGCCGCCGAGGACGGACAGTTGCTGGTGCACGGGATCTCCCGGTCGCCGTTCTCCCGAACGTTGACGGGACACGGCCACGTGCTGGGTGCCGCCTTCCACGCCGGCGGGTTCCGGCCTCTGCTGAAGAGCAGTCTCGGCGCGATCTCGGGAACCGTCCAGCCCGGACGGGATCTGCTGTCCGGTGACGATCGCCCCGTCGCGGAACGGATCCTCGCAGGCACGGACAGCGCGGAGATGATCGACACCTTCGAGCGGTATCTTCTGCGCAGCGATCCCGTTCCGGATCCTACGGGACGGGAGGTCACGGCCCTGGTCGGCGACGCCCAGCGCCGCCGGGACTTCGTCCGCGCAGACCAGCTCGCCGCGCACGCCGGCTGCAGCCTGCGTACCCTGCAACGGCTGTTCACCGAATACGTCGGCATCGGCCCGAAGTGGGTGATCCAGCGGTTTCGCATCCTCGACGCGGCCGCCGCCGCCCACTCGGGCGAGAGGATCGACTGGTCTGCGCTCGCCTACGAATTGGGGTTCAGCGACCAGGCCCACCTGACCCGGGTCTTCACCCAGGTCGTCGGCACACCGCCTGCCACCTACCAGCGCGCGAACGGCCTGCTGTAGCGCGTCCGGCTCCGCCGCTCAGCCGGCGAAGCCGAGTCCCCGCTCGGCGAGTTCCTCCTCGAGGATCCGGATCGCTTTCGGTCCGACGCCGTGGATCTTCAACAGCTCCTTGGCGGTGACCGTCGTCAGTTGATCGAAGCGCGTGTAGCCGTGGGACGCGAGCTCACGACGGGAGACCTTCCCCATACTCGCCGGGAATTCCGTCTCGCCTGCGGTGTCGGAAGACGACATATCCGTCCTTTCTTCTCGGCGTGCGCCGATGCCGCCCACATCGTATGGGCCGTGCACCGTAGGCGTGCGTTCGTCACGCCGGCGGAGCGTCGTCCGCGGCGTGCAGGTGTGCCCGCTCCCCGTCGTGGTCGAAGATCGTGAGGATCTCCACCGGACCGTCGTGGGCGCCGATGGAGTGCGGCACCATGGTCGAGAACTCCGCTGCGGCACCGGCTTCGATCAGGATGGTCCGCTCCCCCAGTTGCAGGCGGGCCGTCCCCGACAGGACGGTGAACCACTCGTGACCGGGGTGCACACAGACGTGCTCCGGGCCGGCCGTCCGTTCGGGGGTGATGCGCATCTTCGCCACGGTTGCGCCGTGGAGGGCGCGTTCGCGGGACAGGAGCCAGGTCGTGAGGCCTCGCGTGTGTTCGGGCATCGGCCGGATCACCACGTCCTCGTCGTCGACGGACTCGACGAGCTGATCGAGCGTGGTGCCGAGAGCCCGCGCGATCGGAACCAGTTGGTCGAGGGCGATCCTGCGGTGGCCCGTCTCGATGCGGCTCAGCGTAGACGGACTGAGGAAGCAGCGGGCGGCGAGCGCGTCGAGGGACCAGCCGCGGGCCAGCCGTAGGCCCCGGATGCGCTGCCGGATCACACCGTCCAATCCGAGTTCTTGCGTCATACGCAAGAGTGTATGCGTATAGAGCAGAACGTGACTAGCCTTGGAGTCATGACACAGCATTCGCATCACCACGCCCACCACCACGGCGAGCACACACTCGCCCACGAAGCCGCTCTGCCGGATCTCCTCGACCTGGACGCCGAGATCTTCGGCTCCTACCTGGATCAGGTGGCCGAGTGGGCCGAACGGCGCGTCGGGGAGACGCCGCGCCGGGTCGTCGACGTGGGCGCGGGAACGGGCGTCGGCAGCCTGACGCTGGCTCGGCGGTTCCCCGCGGCCGAGGTGGTCGCGATCGACAGGTCGGAGGTGATGCTCGAGCGCGTCCGCACAGCCGCGCGCGGGCAGGGCCTGGCCGACCGGGTGAGCGTCGTGCACGCCGATCTGGATGCCGGCTGGCCCGCAGTCGAGGCCACCGACGTCGTGTGGGCGGCCTCTTCGTTGCACGAGGTCGCCGACCCCGACCGGGTGCTGCGCGACATGTACGCCGCGCTGAACTCCGACGGCGTGCTGGTGGTCGTCGAGATGGACGCCCTGCCCCGCCTCCTGCCGGACGACCTGGGCATGGGCCGCCCGGGCCTGGAGTCGCGCTGCCACGAGGCCTTGGCGCGGATGGACTGGAACGCTCACCCGAACTGGCGGGACCACGTGGAGAGAGCTGGTTTCGTGGACGTCGAGGAGCGCAATTTCACCAGTGAGGCAACCCCCGCCCCGCCCAGCACCGGACGCTACGCACATACCTTTCTGAGCCGTGTTCGCTCCGCCCTCGACGGACAACTGGCCGCCGACGACCGCGACACTCTCGATCGTCTTCTCTCGGAAGACAACCCGGACAGCGTCCTGCACCGCGGGGACCTGACGGTCCGCGGCAGCAGGACCGCCTGGACCGCCCGACGCCCCTGAAATCGTGTGCGTGCCCTTGTCCGAGCTTTCGGAACGGGTGTTGTGCGGTGGTGAGGATCGGCGGGATCTGCATACTCGGTGACGTACGGAACGGAATCTCAGAATTCGGTCTTTTACGCGGTTCCGTCTCGGACCGAGTGAGTAGACTGGCGAAGTGCCGAATCAGGAGAACCCCGAATTCGCCGGGAGCGAGCCCAAGGTCCCGTTCCCCAAGCCGGAACGCGACATCGATCTCTACCGCCGGGCGATCGCGACCCTCCAGGCCGCACTCCCCCACGGCTGGTCGCTGACGTCCGGAAAGTCCCGCTCCCTCGCCGACGCACCGGAACGGTTGCTGGTCGGTGCCCCGGGCGGCGAGGTGGCGTCCTTCTCCGTCATCCCCGCCCGCGGGGTGCTCGCGGGGGACGCCGCCCGGTTCGCCGACGGACTGTCCGGATCCGATCGCGGATTCGTCTGCGCCCGTTATCTTTCCGAACCCGTTCGCCGCCAACTCGACGCCAGGGGTCTGTCGTACGCGGACGCGACGGGCAACACCTCTCTGTCGGCGGACCGGCCCGCCATCTGGGTGCGAGACCGGGGCGCGGACGCCGACCCGTGGCGTGGGCCCGGCCGTCCGGCCGCCCAGCTGACCGGCGATCCCGCCGCGCGGGTCGTGCGTGCCCTCGCCGATCACTCGGGTCAGCTGACGGTCCCGGAACTCGTCCGGCTGTCCGGCGCGTCCACCGGCGCGACCTATCGGGTGGTGGAGACCCTGGAGGAACGCGATCTCCTCGAGCGACTCCCCCGCGGCCCCATCACCAGTGTTCGGTGGCAGCAGATGCTGCGCGCCTGGAGCAGCGACTCCAGCTTCAAGGACTGCCCCACCGTCGGCTACTTCGCACCCGAGGGAGTGCAGTCGTTCGTCGCGAAACTCGGGAAGGTCTCCGACCATCTCTACGCGGTGACAGGCTCGCACGCCGCAGCAGCGTTCGTCGAGTACGCACCGACGCACCACGTGCAGATCTACGCCGACAACGCCGAGGCGCTGGCAGGCGCTCTCGAACTACGTTCCGTCGATCAGGGTGCCAACGTCCTCGTCGCCACTCCCCGATCGGCCGCGGTCTTCGAACGCACCCTGTTCCGCGACAACGTCCGCCTGGTCGCCCCGGCACAGGCCTTCGCGGATCTCCTCGCCGGCACCGGCCGCCATCCGCAGGAAGCGGAGCATCTCCTCAGCTGGATGACCGAGAACGTGACCGAGTGGAGAACGGCCCTCGGCGCACCCACGGTGACCTGACCGATCACTCGTCGCAGGCGCAAACTCCCCGAGTGTGTGCAATACGACCACGCCACGCCGCGCGTGATGGCGCGCACAAGCACCCTCGGGTAGCAGGATGTACATCTTGTGGCCTCACCGACCGAGTCGGGCGGGCCTGACGGAAGTCGCAATCCGTTCGCAACACGAATAGGGGTTCTTGCATGTCCATGGGAGTCGGGCTCAGGATCGGCAGTGTCGTGTCCACCGCGGTGGTGGCGTCGAACGATCCAGGATCCCCCGATCCGATCGTCATCGTCCGCGACACCGTCTTGCACATGTGCCCGGACGGCACCGCAATTCTCGGCGGATCGGCGCCGCACACGATCGGAGATACCCACACCGTGTCGGGGTTCCTTCCCCGTGTCGGCGACCCCGCCGGCGTCGCGGTGGGCGACGGATCGCGGTACCGCGCAGAAGACCTGGTCGCGGGTGCGATGCGATGCCTGCTCCGCGAGTGCGAACCTCTGCCCGACCACGGCGGCCGAACGGGTGGCGCCCCCGACATCATGGCCACCTATCCGACCCGCTGGGACTCGGCCGCGGTCGCAGCGCTCCGCGACGCGCTCGACTACGCCGACATGTCGTATCTGTCCCTGGTCTCGGACGCCGAAGCCGCCGCGGCCTGGTTCGAATCCGAGATCGCCGAGCGCCCCGGGCAGTTGGTCGGCATCTATCACGTCGACGACACCGGATCGACGGTCGCGCTGATTCGCTCGGGTGTCGAGGCAGGCAAGGCGTTCCGGTTCTCCTCGGGGGGCTCCCCGACGGCCCAGATCGCGACCGCACTCGGTGCGTTCGGCTGGCTGCCCAGCAACCTCGACGCCGTGGTCGTCACGGGCGACGGTCTGATCGCGAGGGACTCCGCGGCCGTTCACGGATTCGCGGCCACGATCGGCGAGAAGTTCGATGTCCGGTGCGTCGTCGGCCCGGGCCCCGAGCAGACCTCGGCGCTCGGTGCCGCCATCCGCGCCGCCGGGTTCAATCCGACCACCCACAGGGTGACCCCGATCGGCCTGCCACCGTCGTACGACGTCACCGAGGTGATCGACGCCGTCGTCGGCGAGCCCGTGCCGTCGACGTCCGCAACCCCGAACCGGGCCGCCACACGCACGCAGAACCCCGCGTCCGCCGCAGCGGTGGGCGCCTCCCCCGCGCGAGTGTCGGGCGGAACGGCAGTCGCGACGCCGCCGGAACCGCGCGCCGTCGTGCAGTCCGGGGAAGATTCCGACAGTGCCTCCCGGGCGTCCTGGCTCGTCGCCGCAGCGGTCGGGCTGGCGCTCGTGCTGGTCGCGATCGTCTTCGTGCTGTTCGTCCTCTGATTGCCCCGCCTCCCTTTCGTCGGTGTCGTGGTGGGGTGAGGGGTGCAGGTCGGCACGGCGTTCGCTCGACCGCTGCACGACCGCATAACCTGTCACGGTGAGTGAATCAGGCAGCGATCCAGGTCGGTCCCCGTCGGGGCTGCGCGCCGGGCGTCCGGCGGTCGCTCCCCCGCTCCGGGACGACCGGCTGAAACTGTTCTCCTTCGCCACCGCGGAGAAGCGGGCGGAGTATCTGTGGGTGCTGCGGGCCTTCGATCACGCCCGCGCCAACTACATCGTGCTGCTCCACGCCGGCGACGTCGCCCGCATCCTGGACGGCCTCGCCGGCGACGACCCGGCCGGGCAACTCGGCGCCGGAGACGTCACTCCCCTGCTCGAGCAACTCCACGTCTGGGAAGTGCTCGAACGCAGTTACGACGGAACGCGCGCCGCGACACTCGCCGAATATCGGAACCGGCACTTCGTGTACCAGTTCAGTCAGGCCGGCTACCAGGTGTTCCGGGCCGTCGAGGACGCACTCGCGGCCCGGCTCGACGACGCGTCGCTGTCCCGGCTGGCGCTCCCCGACCTTCTCGCCGACATGAACGACCTGGCCGCGGCGAATCRCGCCGCCGACAACGACCTGGTGTACCGGAAACTCAACCGACTCGATGCGACGCTGTCCGACATGGCCGGACGCGCGGCCCAGTTCTATCTGACCCTGGGCGATCTCGTCCGCACCACGGAGATCACCCCGGAGACGTTCATGTCCCACAAGGACGCTCTCCTCACCCACATGCGCGAGTTCAGCTCCGACCTGTCGCGGTATGCGCCGAAACTCGCCGCGGCCATCGCGCTCGTGGAAGACACCGGTGTCGAGGCGATGGTGGCGCGGGCCGCCGCCAGCGACGAGCGGGTGTTCCTCGATGTCGAAGAGCGCGAAGCCGATTGGCGCGCCCGGTGGACCGGTTTGACGCACTGGTTCGTCGGGAGCGAGGCGGGTCCGAGCGAGTCGGAACGCCTGCGCGAGGGCACGATGAGCGCCATCGCCGCCGTCCTGTCGCTGTTGCGCCGCGTCACCGAGACCCGCAAGGGCGGCGTCAGCAGGGAGAGCCAATTGCGCCACCTTGCAGGCTGGTTCGCCGCGACTCCGAACGAGGACGCCGCGCACGCGCTGTTCCAGGCGGTGTTCGACCTCGGGCGTCCGCGCCACCTCTCGATGGTGCACCCGGACGCCGACATCATCCCCGACACCCGGTCGTGGTGGGAGGCGCAGCCCGTGGAGATCTCCCGCACGCTGGCCGAGACCGGACGTCCGCCGTCCCCCGGCCTGCCCGCGCGGGTGCAGCGCAACGAGGGCAGCGTGCGCCGCCTGCGTGAGGAACAGCTGACCGCACAACGAAATCGCGCGGCCGCCGCCCAGTCGCTGGCCCGGGGCGGAGTCTACGAGCGGGAACTCGACGAGGCCGAAACCGACGTGCTGCTGAGCCTGCTCAATGCCGCACTGACGGCCCGGGTACCGGTCAGCGGCCGCGTCACGAGCAGCACCGGATCGGAGAACGGCGTGAAGCTCACCCTCAGCCCGCACAGCGAATCGACGGTGGTGCGCACCGCCCGAGGACGACTGCACCTCGACGGACTGCAGGTGAGCGTTCGGTGAAGGCACGGGAGATCTCACCGCTCGCCCTCGATTCGTATCAGCGCGCCGCCCGCGTCATCCTGTCGAATCATCTGGTGACGCAGACCTATCCGGATCGCATCGCGCTTCCCCTGCTCCGCCGGTGGGCCACCGAACTGCGCGACGATCTGATGACGCTCTTCGGGTACCGGCTCGAGGTCACCGAGACGACCGCCCGACTGTTCACGGTCAGCGACCGACTCGACGCCGGGACCCCGGCCAAGACGGCCACCGACCGCACGTTCGACCGGTACCGCTACGCCTACCTCGCGTTGGCGCTGGCCGCATTGGGTCGCGCCGGCAACCAGATCACCCTGTCCGAACTCGCCGATCACGTCGCCGCCGACGCCGCGCAGGTCGACGGGGTGGACCTGTCCACCGAACGCGCGTCCGACCGGGACGCGTTCGTCGACGCCGTCGGCTGGCTCGCGGCCCGCGGCGCGATCGCCCTCGCCGACGGTGACGCGGGCGGCTGGGCCGCCAATCCCGATGCGGGCGAAGCGCTCTACGACATCGACCGGTCCGTCGTCATCGCCCTGTTCCGGCCGCCGCGCGCACTGCAGCATCTCCGCTCCATCCGCGGTCTGCTCGCCGGCGCGGACTCGATGACCGACGACGACGCCGCGGAGTTCGGGACGTCCCGGACGGTCGACGTGAAAGAGACGGCGCGGCGGGTCCGGCGCGCTCTCGTCGAACGGCCCGTCGTCTACGCCGCCGACCTGGACGATCACGAACTGGTGCAGCTCGCGCTCCCCCGCACCGCAGCCGATGTCGAGTTGCTCACCGGACTGGTCGCGGAACGGCGCGAGGAGGGCGTCGCGATGATCGACTCCTCCGGACGGCTCTCCGACGTCCGGTTCCCCGGGACGGGAACGGTCGCACAGGTCGCGCTGCTGCTCGCGGGGGAGATCGCCGATCGTGTCCTGGATCCCGACACGCCGGAGACGGCCCGGATGCCGCTGCCGCGGGGCCGGTCCGAGGACCTGGTCGAACAGGTCGACAGCGCGATTCCGCAGTCCGGGATCTTCGACAGCCTGGCAGGCCACGACGGGGTCGAACCCGAGGAGCCCGCCCCCGCCGACCGGCTCTTCCCGGTCGTCGAGGACCAGTGGATTACCGACACCGTCCGGACCCTGACCGACAGATTCGGGCGCACGTTCGCCGCCGGGTGGCAGGCCGACCCCGACGGTCTGGGACGCGCCGCTCTGGCGCTGCTCGAGCGGCTGCGCCTCACCGCCGCGGTGCCGGGCGGCGTGCTCGCGCTCCCGGCGCTCGCCCGCTACCGCGGTGTGGTGGTCACGATCCGCGACCGCACACCGGAGATCGACCTGTTCCAGAGCTCAGCGAACGACAGCGAGGACATCACAGCATGACGAGTGCGCGTTTCCGGCCCACCCGAGCCGGGATCATCAACCTCTGGGACTACCGGGATCAGGAGTTCTCCTTCGCCGATGGCCGCCTCGTTCTTCGTGGCCCCAACGGTTCCGGCAAGACCAAGGCGCTCGAAGTGCTGTTCCCGTTCGTCTTCGACGGCAGGATCGAACCGCGGCGTCTCAACCCGTTCGCCGGCGAGGAACGGACCATGAAGTCGAACCTCCTGTACCGCGGGCAGGAGAGCGCGTACTCGTACGTCTGGATGGAGTTCTGCCGCGGCGCGAAGGACGACCCCGAGGCCGTCACCGTGGGCATCGGCATGCGGGCCTCCCGCACCAACGACAAGGTCACGCGCTGGTACTTCGTGGCCGACGGCCGGGTCGGCGTCGACTTCTCCCTGCTCGGCACCGACGACCGTCCGCTCACGAAGAAGCAACTCGGCGAGCAGATCGGCACCGACTCCATCACCGACCGGCCGCTCGACTACCGCGCCGCCATCGACGCCCGGATGTTCGGGCTCGGTGTCCAGCGCTACGACCAGCTGATCAACCTCATCCTCACGCTGCGCCGCCCCCAGCTCGCGAAGAACCTCGACCCCAAGGGACTGTCGCAGGCGCTCACCGACGGTCTGCGACCCCTCGACGAACAGCTCGTCCTCGAGGCGGCGCGCTCGTTCAGCGACATGGAAGAGGTCGGCCGGGCGCTCGAGGGGCTGGCGGCGGCGGATCAGGCGGCGCAGAGCTTCGTCGGTGTGTACGCGAAATACCTTCGCCAGCAGGCGCGTACGGACGTCGACCAACTCGCAACCCGTCTCGACGCGGTGCGATCCGGCATCACCGCCCTCCACGGGGCGGCAGCCGACCGGGCGCGCAGCCAGGCGAGCCGGGAGGCCGCCGAGGAACGCTTCACCGCCGCCGACCGCGCACTCGACCAGGCCAACGCCACCCTGGACGCACTGAAACGGTCGACCGCCTACGAGGGGCGGACTCAACTCGACGACCTTGCGCAGGCCGTGTCGACGCTGGAGAAGTCGACGGAACTGCAGGCCGAGAAGGCACGCAAGGCCAAGGCGACCCTCGAACAGCGGTCCGAGGAGCACGAGAAGGCGGGCGACGCCGTCACCCGCGCCGTCGAGGCGCTCGCCCACGCCGAAGACGAACTTCACGTCGCCGCCGAGGACGCCGGAATCACCTGGACCGCACTCCCCGGCGACGCGCGCGCCGACCAGTTGACCGCGGCGCTGCGCGGGCACGCCGAGGAACGCGACGGCGACCTGCGCGCGGTCCGGGCCGCGCTCGCCACCGTCGAGAAGGCCGCCACCGAGCGGACCCGCGCCGACGACGCGGCACGTCGTGGCCAGGAACAACTCGACACCGCGACGGTGGCCGTCCTCGAAGCCGAGACCGCGGTCGAATCGGCCCGCAGCCGATGCGCCACCGAACTCCGCTCCTGGTGGACGGAACAGTCGTCCCTCTACGCCGAGATCGAGGCGCCCGCTGCGCTGTTCGACGCACTGGACGGCGCCCTCCGCGGGATCGGCGACGACGACGCCGCCACCCTGTCGGAGACGCTGACAGAGCAGACCACGGACGCCGTCGACGCACTCCGGCTGCGTCGTCAGCAGTACGACCGGGACGCCGCCGCCGCGGCCGAGGCGATCGCCGAATACGAATCGGCGCGCGCGGCAATCGAATCCGAGCACGACGACGCCCCACCGCTCCCGGCAGGCAGGCACGACGCGCGGTCCGGGCTGACCGGTGCGCCGCTCTGGCGTCTGGTCCGGTTCGCCGACGGCGTCGACGCCGCGGTCGCGGCGGGAATCGAGGCCGCACTGGAGGCCGCGAATCTCCTCGACGGCTGGGTCACCGTCGACGACGCGCTYCCCGACGTCGAATCCGAACAATTCCTCGTGGCTCTTCCCGCCGAGGATCGGCCCACCGGCAGGACCCTCGCCGACGTCCTCGACGTCGAGCAGGACACCGGTGTCCCCGACGATCGTGTGCGCGCAATCCTCGAATCCATCGCCCTCGAATCCCTCGACCTCGCCGAGGGTYCGGTGGGCGTCGCCGGGGACGGGGCCTACCGCCAGGGGATCCAGCGGGGACGGCACACGAAATCGGATGCGGAGTACATCGGAACCACCGCGCGGGCCCGCAGGCGCGCCGCCCGACTCACCGAACTCGACCGGACGCTCGAGGAAACCCGGGCGCGGCTCGACGACACCCGGGCGTCCGCGGATACGGCGGCAGCGTTGCTGACGCGGACGACCGCGGCGGCACAAGCCCTGCCCCGCACCGGATCGATCCTCACCGCGCTGAAGAAGGTCACCGAATCGGCAGGCGCGCTCCGCAGCCGCACCGACACCGCGACCGCCGTCGGCCGCGAACTCGACCAGGCCATCGCCGACCTGTCCGCGAAGGAAAAGCAACTCCGGGCCACCGCATCCACGCACCGGACTCCCCACGTCGCCCGCGAGATCGACTCGCTCGCCGCGGCCGTGCGGCATTTCGAGAAGCAGGGCGAGATGGTGCAGCGGTGCAGGCGCGAACACGGCAAGGAGGTGGAGCACACGCGCCAGTCCGAGGACCGGCTGCACGAGGCGCGCGGCAACGCGGAGGAATTCGCGGAGGAGGCCGCCGTCGCCGAAGAGGTGCTCGCGCAACAGATCCAGCGTCTCGAGACGCTCCGCGACACACTGGGCGCCGGGGCCGAACAACTGGACCGGCAACTCGAGGAGGCGCACGCGCGGATCGAGGCGTGCAAGAAGGAGCAGCGCGACGCCCGCAAGGCGGACAAGGATGCGGGCGAGGCCATCGGTAAAGCCGAGGGCGCGTACAACACCGCCGTCCAGACGCTCCGGCTGGCGCTCACCGAAACCCACGCCGACGCCGCCCACCTCGCGCCGTACGCCCGGCGCGACCTGCTCGAACTCCTCGGCGTCGACGGCGGCCACACCTGGCCGGCCAGTACGGCGGCGTGGATGAGCGCCGAACAGCTGGTGTACCGCATCCAGAACGCCGACCAGGACACTCCGATCCTGCCCCCCGAGGCGGATGCGCTGTTCCGCGCACTGGACGGCGCCACCGAATCGGTGCGGGTCAGCGACTCGGCACGCAAGTCGACGCGGACGGCGCTCACCACCGCGCTGCAGGACTTCGACGCGCAACTCGCGGCCGCCGGCCAGGACTACCGGCTGCAGTGGGACGCGCCCGACGGCCTGACGGTCGTGCAGGTGCAGGACGACGAGGGTTACTCGTCGATCGGCGAGTTCGCCGCCCGTATCGCGTCCGCGCGCTCCGATCAGGAACTGCTGCTCACCGAATCCGAGCGCCGCATCCTGGAGGACGCGCTGCTCACCGGTCTCGCCCAGCAGATCCACGAACGCACCGTCGACGCCCGCGAACTCATCGCCCGGATGGGCACCGAGATGCGGGAGCGGCGGATGTCGTCCGGCAACACTATCGGCGTCCACTGGGTGCTCGCCGACAACCTCGACGACAGCGCGAAGGCCATCTCCAAACTGCTCGAGCGCGACACCTCGGCGCTGGGCCCAGACGAACTCGCCACGATGCGCGCCCACTTCGCCCACCAGATCAGGACAGCCCGCGCTGCCCACCCGGAACGGTCGTACCCGGAGATCCTGGCGTCCGCCCTCGACTACCGGCGGTGGCGGGTGTTCTCGTTCACCCTGATCAGCGGGAACGGCAACGAGGACAGGCTGACGGTCGCCCGGCACAGCGCACTCTCCGGTGGCGAGCAGTCCGTCTCACTGCACCTGCCGCTGTTCGCCGCGGCGCACGTCATGCTCGACTCCGCCGACCCGCACGCCCCGCGACTGCTGGCGCTGGACGAGGCGTTCGCCGGCGTCGACGACAACGGCCGGGCCGAACTGCTCGGTCTCAGCGTGCAATTCGACCTCGACCTGTTCATGACCGGGTTCGACCTGTGGATCACGTACGGCGGCGTGCCGGGCTGCGCGCACTACGATCTGGCGCACTCGACGGCCGAGCAGAGCGTCAGCGCCACCCTGCTCGTGTGGTCCGACGGTGAGCTACTCGCCGAACACGACGGCACCGACCTGGCGCAGGCGCTCGGTTCGCCCCTGCGCCGGCGCGTCCCGACGCCCGCGGAGGGTGCCCTCGAGTTCGCCTGACCCGTGAGTACTTGTTAACCGCGGGCGGTTAACAAGTACTCACGGGCGGCGAAGCCGCACACCGAGAAGGGCATCCACAGCCGCGGCGAATTCGCTCGGCGCGTTCGTGTCGGAACCACCGTTGTCGAGGGCGCGGCGGGCCCAGCCGTCGAGGGCGTCGAGCGCCTTCGGGGTGTCGAGGTCGTCCGCGAGATGCTGGCGCAGCCGGGCAATCGTGTCGGTGGCGGACTGCGCTGACTCGAGTGCGGCGGCATCTTTCCACAACTGGAGCCGGGTATGGGCGTCGGCGAGAACCTGCTCGGTCCACGGACGGTCCTGCCGGTAGTGCCCGGACAGCAGTCCGAGGCGGATGGCGGTCGGGTCGACGCCCTCGCCGCGCAGTTTCGACACGAACACGAGGTTGCCGCGGCTCTTCGACATCTTCTCGCCGTCGAGACCGATCATGCCGGTGTGCACGTAGTGGCGCGCGAAGCGGCGATCCCCGGTAGCCGACTCGGCGTGCGCCGCGGAGTACTCGTGGTGCGGGAAGATCAGGTCGCTGCCGCCGCCCTGGACGTCGAAACCCGAGCCGATGCGGTTGAGGGCGATGGCCGAGCACTCGATGTGCCAGCCGGGACGCCCGGGACCGAACGGCGACGGCCAGGACGGCTCGCCCGGCCGGGCCGCACGCCACACCAGCGCGTCGAGGGGATTCTGCTTGCCGGGGCGGTCCGGGTCGCCGCCGCGTTCGGCGAAGAACTTGTCCATCGTCGCGCGGTCGTAGCCGGATTCGTACCCGAACTGCTCCGTCGCGTCCGCGCGGAAGTACACGTCTGGGAATTCGGCGTCGTCGACGACGTAGGCGGCGCCGGACGCGACGAACTTCTCGACCATCTCGATCACTTCGCCGATCGATTCCACCGCGCCGATGTAGTCGCGCGGGGGAATCACCCGGAGGGCTTCCATGTCTTCGCGGAACAGAGCCGTCTCGCGCATGCCGAGGACGACCCAGTCCTCGCCGTCGCGGTTGGCGCGCTCGAACAGCGGGTCGTCCACGTCGGTGACGTTCTGGACGTAGTGCACGTCGTGCCCGGCGTCACGCCAGATCCGGTTCACCAGATCGAACGTCAGGTACGTGGCGGCGTGACCGAGGTGGGTCGCGTCGTAGGGGGTGATACCGCACACGTACATCGTGGCCGTGCGTCCGGGAGTGACGGGGCGCACCTGCCGGTCGGCGGTGTCGAACAACCGCAGCGGAGGCCCCTGGCCTGGAACGGACGGGACAGCGGTTTCGGACCAAGACTGCATGACAGCGAGCCTAATGGACCCGCGTTTCCGCCTCGGAGGGAGCCGCCGCCCGCCGGGCTCCGAACGGGTCGCTCAGAACGCGGGCCACGGGATGGGCCGGTGACCGTTCGGCCGGGGCATCACGGGTGCGGCGAGAAGGTCCACGGCGCGCTCGTACAGCGCGGCCACCTCGCCGGACGTGATGTGCTCGCCGAGCCGCGCGCCGAAGTCGCCCTCGAGTGAGGAGATCAGTTCGGCGATGTCGACGACGAGGGCGCCCGGCACCTCCGTCCCGGCCCACCCCCACAGCACGGTCCGCAATTTGTTCTCCGTGTGCAGGCAGATGCCGTGGTCGACGCCGTAGACGGAACCGTCGAGACCCTCGAGCGCGTGGCCGCCCTTGCGGTCGGCGTTGTTGATCAGCACGTCGAGAACGGCCATCCGCTGCAGCCGCGGGTCGTCCGCGTGGATCAGTGCGACCGGTTCGCCGTCCATGTCGGTGGCGCGCAAGATCTCGAACCACCCCTCGGGGACGGCGTCGGGCGCGCAGATGTCGACCAGGTCGAGACCGCCGGTGTCGTCGGCGTGCCGGTCCGGGGTGTCGACCCACCGCTGCACCATCCCCGGGCCGAACGGACCGTCCCGCAGGAGAGTGCGGGGAATCACACCCCACCCGAGCTGCTCGGACACGAGATACGACGCGTACTCCCGTCCGGCGAGCGTGCCGTCCGGGAAGTCCCACAGCGGGCGTTCCCCGCGGACCGGTTTGTACACGCAGCGGACGGTGTTCTCACCCGCGGCCGCGTCGCAGACCAGGGTGGCGTTACTGGCGTGGGTGATCTGGCCGATGAGGGTCAGCTCGCCGGACTCCAGGGGATCGGACTCCTCGGCAGGCAACCGTCAGTCCTCCTCGTCCATTTCCGGGGTGAGTCCGAAGCTCTGGCCGCGGCGGTACCCGTTGGTGCGGATGCAGATGTGTCCCTCCGGGGCGAGCGGCTCGCCGCACAGCGGGCACGGTGCGCGACCGGCGGCGATGACCCGCTCGGACCGCAGGGAGAAGTCCCTCGCCTGCAGCGGGGTGAGGAAGACGCGCACGGCGTCCGGTCCGTCGTCGGAGTCGTCGAGGACGACGGACTCGTCGAATTCCGTCTCGCTGACGGCGAGCAGTTCCACGACGACGGCTCCGGCGTCCGCGTCCCAGCCCAGGCCCATCGTGCCGACCCTGAACTCGGCGTCGATCGGGGTGACGAGTGGGCTCGAGTCGTCGAGTTCGGCCCCTTCCGGGGGAACCTCCGTGCCGAACCTGCGGTGCACTTCCTCGAGGAGAAGTCCCATCCGGTCGGCCAGGACCTGTACCTGCTGTTTCTCCAGTAGGACGCTGATCACTCGCGCCTCGTGTACTGCCTGGAGATAGAACGACCTGTCGCCGGGTTCGCCCACCGTCCCGGCAATGAATCGGTCAGGAGTGCGGAATACGTGAATTGCGCGTGACATTGCACCTCCTTCAGCTGGAGCCGGGCCCTACTGCGGCGCTGCCCACTCGTTGTTCCGTCTCGGACTGTTCCTCGCAGCATGCTGCGTTCATTATCCGTCAATCGTTACCGGCGGTGTCCGCCCAATCATCACAACCGGACCTCCCCGCCCGGCACCGATCCGGATACTTCGGCCCGGGCGCCGTCTCCCGACGCCGGTGGCACGTTCACCCCCGACAGATCGGCCCCGGTGTCGTTCATCTTCAGCACGTAGGGGCGGGTGGAGGTGTACCGGACGACGCTGATGGAGGCGGGTTCCGCGACGATCCGCTGGAATCCGTCGAGGTGCGCGCCGAGGGCGTCCGCGAGGACCGACTTGATGACGTCACCGTGCGAGCAGGCCACCCACACGACGTCGCGGCCGTGGAGTTCCGCGAGCCGGGCGTCGTGCTCCCGGACCGCGGCGACGGCCCGCGCCTGGACCTGGGCGAGCCCTTCTCCGCCGGGGAACACGGCGGCGGACGCGTGCTGCTGCACGATCTTCCACAGCGGCTCCTCGAGCAGGACCTTCAGCTCGCGACCCGTCCACTCGCCGTAGTCGACCTCGACCAGCCGATGTTCCACCACCGGGGTCAGGCCCCGTGCTCGGGCGAGCGGTGCCACCGTCTGCTCGCACCGCAGAAGCGGTGAGTGCACGATCTCCTCGATCACCACGTCGGCGAGCCGGGCCACGATCGCCTGCGCCTGCTCGCGGCCGCGGTCGTCGAGTTCGACTCCCGGTGACCGGCCGGCGAGCGTGTGTGCAGTGTTCGAGGTCGACCGCCCGTGGCGCAGCAGCACAACTGTCATTGGCCCAGCCTAGTGTCGCGCACTCCCCGACCGCCCGATCTCAGGTGGCCGACACGACGCCGGTCGCGAGAAGCGACAGGACGATGACGCCGAGGATTATGCGGTAGCCGACGAACCAGTACATGGAGTGGTCGACGACGAAACGCAGCAGCCACGCGATCGACGCGTAACCGATGGCGAWGGCGATCGCGGTCGCGACGAGGAGCTGCGGACCGCTCGCGTTGAGACCCTCACCGGCCGGTTCGAATGCGTCCGGCAGGCTGAACAGCCCGGATGCGACGACCGCGGGGATGGCGAGGAGGAACGAATAGCGGGCCGCGGCTTCGCGGGTGAGTCCGAGGAAGAGGCCGGCGCTGATCGTGCCGCCCGACCGCGAGACTCCCGGGATCAGGGCGAGCGCCTGGGCCGAGCCCATGATGATGCCGTCCTTGGCGCGCAGGTCCTCGACGGGACGCACCTTCCGCCCGTAGTACTCGGCCGCCGCGATGACGAACGCGAACACGATCAACATGGTGGCGATCAGCCACAGGTTGCGGGCTCCGGTGCGGATCTGGTCCTTGAACAGGAACCCGAGCACACCCACCGGAATCGTGCCGATGATCACATACCAGCCCATCCGGTAATCGAGGTCACTGCGATGCTCGGCATGAAACAGTCCCCGGAACCAGCCGGCGATAATCCGTCCGATGTCCCGGGCGAAGTAGATGAGCACCGCGGCCTCGGTGCCGAGCTGGGTGACGGCGGTGAACGAGGCACCGGCGTCGTCACCGAAGAAGACCTCCGACACGATCCGGAGATGGCCCGACGAGGAGATGGGCAGGAACTCGGTCAATCCCTGGACGGCACCGAGGACAATCGCCTGGAGCCAGGTCATCGCCTCGCCCATCACTCACCGGTCCCGAGGCCGAATGTGCCGCTCTGACGCCAATTTCCCATGTCGCGTTCGTAATTCACCGGCGCCACGGTACCGGTGGGGGTGACCTCCGGCAGAATCCGGCGTGGCAGGACCCCTGCCACGCGATACCCCACTACTCTGCTCCTGTGGTGGCCGGTCCCGGGGGCACCAGCATCTTCGGGGGATGCCCGGGTTGCAGCTACGGTACGAGACGCAGGCGGTTATGGAACAGAGATCGGTCGGAGCAAGCGGGTTGCGAGTGTCACGTCTCGGCCTGGGCACGCTCACCTGGGGTCGGGACACCGACGGCGACGAAGCCGCCGCGCAGATCGCGGCGTTCGTCGATGCGGGCGGAACCCTCGTCGACACCTCCCCCGCATACGGCGACGGTGCGGCGCAGCGGATCCTGGCGGAACTGCTCGACGACGTGGTGCCGCGCACGGAACTCGTCCTGAGCTCGAGTTCGGGCATCAACCCGGCGGGACCCTCGCGAATCGACTGCTCGCGACGGGGACTCGTCGCCCAGCTCGACGCGACCCTGCGCGAGCTCGGCACCGACTACCTGGACATGTGGCAGGTCGCCACGTGGGATCCGTTCACGCCGGTCGACGAGGTCGCCGCCACACTCGATTTCGCGGTGTCCAGCGGCCGGGTCCGGTACGTCGGGGCGAGGGGCTACCTGGGCTGGCAGCTGGCGACCGCGGCAGGCGCGTCCCGGGGCACCACGCTCGTCGCCACGCAGGTGGAGTACTCGCTCCTCGCCCGGGGCGTCGAGGAAGAGCTCGTTCCGGCAGCCGCCCATCACGGCGTCGGGATGTTCGCGGCCGTGCCGCTGGCCCGCGGGGTGCTCACCGGCAAATACCGCAACGGCATCCCCGTCGATTCACGCGGGGCCGACGAAGCGCACGCGCAGGACGTCCAGAGTTACCTCACCGACTCGTCCGTGCGGGTGGTGGACGCGGTCGTGACCGCCGCCGACGGTCTCGGCACGTCCCCGCTGGCGGTCGCACTCGCCTGGGCACGCGACCGTCCCGGGGTCGCGAGCGCGGTCGTCGGGGCCAGGGACATCGCCCAGCTGACCGGAGTGCTCGTCGCCGAGGAGCTGGAATTGCCCGCAGCGATCGCGGCCGCGCTCGACGACGTCAGCGCGTAGCGCGGGCGGGCAGGCGGACGTGCACCTGCAGTTCACGTGCAGGGCAGGCTAACCTGGTGCTCACCGGCCGACGTCCGTAGATCCGCAGGAGAGTCCATGACCACGCTGAACGAGGCCGACGCGGCCGACCGCGGAACCGTCGGCTTCGCCGAGCGCATCAAGGCGGGCACGGACGCCGCTCACCGGGAGACCGAGCAGTCCCGCTTCGTCGGGGCCCTGCTCGCCGGTGAGCTCACCTCGGACGGCTACGCCGAACTGCTCGCGCAGACGTACCTCGTCTACCGCGAACTCGAGGACGCCGGGCGCGCCCACACCGGCAGCCCCGTCGTGTCGCCGTTTCTCCACGACGAGCTGTTGCGGGTTCCGTCGCTGGAAGCGGATCTCGAGTTCCTGCGCGGGCCGTCGTGGCGGGACACCGTCTCCGCGCTGCCCGCCACCACCCGGTACGTGGAACGGCTCCGCGAGGTGGCGTACGAATGGCCCGCCGGTTTCGTTGCGCACCACTACATCCGGTACATGGGCGACCTGTCGGGCGGGCAGATCATCCGGCGCATGCTCGAGCGCGCCTACGGGTACAGCACCGAGGGCCTGCAGTTCTACACCTTCGACGAGATCCCGAAACCGAAGGTGTTCAAGGATACCTACCGCGCGACACTCGACGCGGCGCCGCTGTCTCCGGAGGACCAGCAGCGGGTGATCGACGAGGTCAACCTCGCCTACCGCCTCAACGGCGCCCTCTTCGCCGACCTCGAAGCCGGCATCGACCGGTATCGCGCACGATGAGGCTGGTGTCCCGTACCCGCGCAGACAGGTCGCTGTTCGCCGTTCTCGTCCTGCTCCTGGTGGCCGCGGTGGCCGTGTCGGCGTGCAGTTCCGGTACCGGCGACAGCGCGGGCGGTACCGGCGGCGCGCGCACGGCGGTCCTCGACGACCTGAATCCGGAGCCTCTCGCGTCCCCGGCGACACCGGCGCTGCCCGTCACGGTCCGCAGTTTCGACGGGGTGGACGTGACGATCACGGACGCGAGCCGGATCGTGACCGCGGACCGCTACGGAACGCTCACCGAGACGGTGTTCGCGCTCGGGCTCGGCGACAACGTGGTGGGCCGGGACATCGCGTCCGAGTTCCCGGCCGCGCAGGACGTGCCGGTGGTCACACCGGGTGGGCAGTCCCTCAATGCCGAGGCCATCCTCGACCTGGCGCCGACGGTGATCCTCACCGACACCAGCATCGGACCGCAGGCGGTGCAGGATCAGCTGCGGGCCGCCGGGGTGCCGGTGGTCTATTTCGATCCGACGCGCACCCTCGACGGCGTGCCCGGCCAGATCACCGCGGTGGCGGATGCGCTCGGGGTGCCGGAGCAGGGCCGGGAACTCGCGGCCCGCACGGAGAGCGAGATCGCGGCGGCCCGCAGTCGCGCGCCCCAGGGCGAGAATCTGCTGAAGATCGCGTTCCTCTATCTGCGCGGCACCGCGATCACCATGATCGGCGGCCCGGGATCGGGGGCCGACTCCCTGATCGACGCGCTCGGCGCCGTCGACGCCGGTACCGCCTCGGGGATCACCCAGCAGTTCGCCCCGATCACCAGCGAGGCACTGATCGCCGCCGCCCCCGACGTGCTTCTCATGATGACCGGTGGACTCGAATCGATCGGCGGGATCGAGGGCCTGGAGAAGGTCCCCGGGGTGGCGCAGACACCGGCGGGCAGGAACCAGCGGGTCGTGGACATGCAGGACGGGGTGCTGTTGAGCTTCGGCCCCAACACCGGTCGCGTCCTCGGCGCTCTGGCCGACGCCGTCTACCCGGCCGCCACTCCATGACGGTCGAAGACCTCGACGCTCCTGGTAAGCCCTCGTCACGCACCCGGACCGGTGCCGTTCTCGGCGGTCTGCTGATCGCCCTCGCCGTCGCCGCCGTGTTCTCGGCCTGCATCGGTCAGGTGCCGACCGGCCCCGGGGAGGTCGTCGGAAGCATCCTGCACCGCGTCGGACTGGATCTCGGGCCGATGCCCGCGCACCCCAGCGGTGAAGTGACGCTGTGGGAGGTCCGGTTCCCCCGCGTGATCCTCGCGATCCTGGTCGGGGCGGCACTGGGATGCGCGGGAGCGCTGCTGCAGGGTGTGTTCGCCAACCCGCTCGCCGAACCCGGCGTCATCGGGGTGTCCGCGGGCGCCGCGGTCGGCGCCAGCGCCGCGATCGTCGTCGGCGGCGCGTTCGCGGCCGGGTGGACGGTGGCCGCGGCCGCCTTCGTCGCCGGACTGGTCACGACCGTCGCCGTGTATCTCCTCGCCCGGCACGAGGGCCGCACCGAGGTCGTCACCCTCGTCCTGACCGGTGTCGCGGTCAACGCGTTCGCCGGCGGACTCATCGCCTTCTTCACGTTCGTCGCGTCCCCTGCGGCGCGCGATCAGATCGTCTTCTGGCAACTGGGCAGCCTCAACGGGGCCACCTGGAGCGCGGTCGCGGTGGTGGCGCCGATGACGGTCGCCGGGATCGCCGCCACGATGACGATCGCCGGGAAACTCGACCTGCTCTCGCTCGGCGAGAACGCGGCACGTCACCTCGGCCTCGACGTCGAACGGCTGCGTCAGATCGCGGTGCTGATCGTCGCCCTGCTCGTCTCGTCCAGCGTGGCCTTCACCGGCATCATCCTGTTCGTCGGGCTGGTGGTCCCGCACCTGATGCGGATCGCCGTCGGTCCGGGCCACCGAGCCCTGATTCCGGCGAGCGCGCTGTGCGGTTCCCTCGTGCTGCTGCTCGCCGACCTGGGCGCCCGGTCGCTCGTGGCCAACGCGGACCTCCCCCTCGGCATGCTCACGGCCCTCGTCGGCGGGCCCTTCTTCTTCTGGTTGCTGCGCCGCACCCGGGCCAGTCAGGGCGGATGGGCATGAATCCGTCGTTCCGCACCCGCGTCGGCGAGGCCCTCGAGCAGAACCTGTTCCGGCGGACCGATCCGGTGCCCCCGCCGCGACCCTCGGGGGCCGTGACGCTGCGCGCGGACGGCATCGCCGTCACCCGCGGCGGCAGACCCGTCCTCGACGACGTGTCCGTGGACGTGCGGATCGGGGAGGTCCTCGTTCTCGTCGGCCCCAACGGGGCGGGCAAGTCGACGCTTCTCGCGGCGCTGTCGGGTGATCAGGACGTCCACGCGGGCAGCGTGCACCTCGACGACCGGGACCTCGGCGAGTGGACGGCGCTCGAGATGGCCCAGCGACGGGCGGTCCTCCCCCAGCAGAACACGGTCGGATTCTCGTTCACCGCACGTCAGGTGATCACGATGGGCCGGTCCCCGTGGGCGCGCACACCCCGCACCGACGACGACGCCGCCGCGATCGCCGAGGCCATGCGGATCTGCGACGTGGTGGCGTTCGCCGACCGGCCGTTCACCGCGCTGTCGGGTGGCGAACGCGCCCGCGTGGCGCTGGCCCGGGTGCTGGCGCAGCGGACCGAGACGATCCTGCTGGACGAGCCCACCGCCGCCCTCGACCTCGGCCATCAGGAGACGGTGATGCGTCTCGCCCGCTCCCGCGCGGAACGGGGCACCGCGGTGGTGGTCGTGCTCCACGACCTCGCACTCGCCGCCGCGTACGCGGACCGGATCGTGGTCCTCGAGCAGGGCCGCGTCGCGGCCGACGGGCCTCCCCGCGACGTCCTGTCCGAGGACCTGCTGACCCGGGTGTACGGGCACCCCGTCGAGGTCATCGCGCACCCGGTGACCGGCGCGACCCTCGTCCTCCCCCGCCGCGACCACCGCTAGCGGCCGGCGGTCACAGTCCGTCGATGACCGCGCCCAGGCGGCTGAGGACCGCACGCACGGTGATGCCGTCCTCCGTCCCCACCACCAGGGAATCGGGATCGGACACGGCGTCCCGCACGACGGCGACGATGCTGCGCTCGTCGGTCAGGTCGATCTCCCGGACCGAGCGCCGCGCCGACGCCACGATGTCGTCCGGGTCCGGGACCTCGGTTTCCACGTCGGCGCGGTAGACCTCGACGTGCATCGTGCTCTTGCGCACGCGGAATGCGTAGGAGTTGCCTTCGGCGGTCCGGCCGAAGCCGTGCGCGTGCGGTCCGACCGAGATGTCTTCGACGGTGAACGTCGGCGTTTCGGGTGTTTCCACGGTCTGCTCCTCGATGACCTGGGCCGGCGGTCGGGAAACCACCGGGCGCGGGGTCGATGTTTCTCACGGTATCGCCTCGGCACCCGCTCGGCACCGACCGAATTCGTGGGCGTTTCGCGGATCAGGGATGCTAGTGGACAGTTGTGCAGGTGTAGGTCGTTGAGAGAACCCCGAGGAGCAGCACATGGGTAGACCGGGAGCGCGCGTCGTCGCCTCGTGTATCGGAGCGGCATTTCTACTGGTCACGGGTTGTTCGTCGAACTCCGACGAGGATCAGGCGATCACGATCGCGCCCGCGACTGCCGCGCAGTCCCCGGCGCAGAGCACCGCGCCCGCGGGTGTCGTCCACCCCGTCGGCGTGCCGATCGATTCGACCACCTTCGACCCCGAGACCCGCACGACCGTCGTCCTCGGCGGCGAAGGCAACGAGATCCTGCTGTTCCCGGCCGGCGATTTCACGGCGGCTCCGCGCACGATTCCGCTCGACGGGGCCGTCGCCCAGGTCTCCCTCGCTCCCGGCGGCGTGGCCCTTCTCGCGATGAACACGCAGGTAGGACGGCTCGACCTGCGCACGGGCGAGGTGACGTTCGTCCCCGCCGACGGCGACGTCCGTTCGGTCGCGCAGTTGCCCGACGGCCGGCTGGCGATGGGCCTGGGCAATGGCGAGATTCACATCGTGAACACCGAGACGAACGAGTCACAGGTGATCGACGGCCTCACCTCCGTCGACGGGCTGGCCGTCGTCGGCGACTCGCTGACCGCCCTCGACCGCGGTCAGACGTCCGTCACCGCCGTCGACGTCCCGGGTTCCGCGCTCGGCGTCGCGCTGCGCGCCGGTGAAGGTGCGACGCAACTCACCACCGACCACTACGGGCGCATCCTCGTCACCGACACCACCGGCGACGAACTGCTCGCCTACACCACCGACACACTGATGCTCCGTCAGCGGTTCCCAGCCGGACTTGCGCCGTACGCCGTCGCCTACGACGACTCCGCCGACCGGGCGTGGGTCACGCTGACCGGAACCAACGAGGTGGTCGGATTCGACCTGTCCAGCGGTGTCGGCGTGGAAACGGCCCGGTATCCCACCGTCCGGCAGCCGAACTCTGTCAGTGTGGATACCGTGAACGGTGACCTCCTGATCGGTTCCGCGACGGGAGACGGCTTGCAGCAGATCCCGACGAGGAGTTCGTAGATGGCATCGCATTCACGTCGACTCCCCTCCGGGTGGGAGATCGAATCCGAGGACTACGAGTACGTGCCGCTTCGGCTGCCGCCCGACGTCACCCGCGTCAGCGCATCGATGCGCTTGGCCATCCAGGCGGAATTCGGCGGCTGGGAGCTGTCGCGGGTCCGTCTGTACTCCGACGGAAGCCGCCGAGTTCTGCTCAAACGAAGGAAGACCGCTCACCATGTCCCCGACCCCGCAATCTAGGGAGACCTCCTTGTACCACCTGCTCTTACGGGTGATGTTCTGCCTTCCTCCGGAGCGAATTCATCACCTGGCCTTCGCTGCGATGCGCCTGGTCACGCGGTTCTCGCCGCTGCGCCAACTCGTCGCCAGGGTTCTCGTGGTGGACGATCCGATACTGCGGAACACAGTGTTCGGACTCGACTTCCCGGCGCCGCTCGGGCTGGCCGCCGGGTTCGACAAGGACGCCACCGGTGTCGACGCGTGGGGTCCTCTCGGATTCGGGTTCGCCGAAGTGGGCACCGTCACCGCCCAGGCGCAGCCCGGCAACCCGGCTCCCCGCCTGTTCCGGCTGCCCGCGGACCGTGCCCTGATCAACCGGATGGGGTTCAACAACCACGGCGCAGGCAACGCGGCCAATCACCTGCGTCAGCGCCGGGCCGGCGTCCCGATCGGCGCGAACATCGGCAAGACCAAAATCGTGGACGCCGCGGACGCCCCTGCCGATTACACAGCGAGCGCGCAACTGCTCGGCCCGCTCGCCGATTTCATGGTGGTCAACGTCAGCTCACCGAACACCCCGGGACTGCGCGACCTGCAGGCCGTCGAATCCCTCCGGCCGCTGCTGCGTGCGGTACTCGACACCGTGACCGTGCCCGTGCTGGTGAAGATCGCCCCGGACCTGTCCGACGACGACGTCGACGCGGTCGCGGATCTCGCCCTCGAACTCGGCCTCGCCGGCATCGTCGCGACCAACACCACCATCCGGCGAGACGGCCTGAACACCCCGGACGACGAGGTGACGGCGATCGGCGCGGGCGGGTTGTCCGGCCCTCCGGTCGCCGAACGATCCCTCGAGGTCCTGAACCGCCTGCACGCACGGGTCGGGGATCGCCTGGTGCTGATCTCCGTCGGCGGCATCGAGACGCTCGACCAGGCGTGGGAACGCATCCTGGCCGGGGCGTCCCTCGTGCAGGGGTACACCGGCTTCATCTACGGCGGCCCGTTCTGGGCTCGCCGCATCCACAAGGGCCTGGCCCGGAAGGTGCGCGAGGCCGGCTACTCCTCGATCGCCGATGCGGTCGGCGCCGGCGCCGTGCGCTGACGCAACCCGCACCGAGACCGGTGGCCGGAGAATCCCGAGGATTCGCCGGCCACCGGTGTTTCCGGAACTACCGGAGTTACTGCTCGTACGTCCCCTGGATCTTCGCGCGGGCGATCGCGTGGGAGAACAGGTTGAACCCCAGGAACGCGGGCGTCGACTCGGCCGTGACGCCGTCGAGGGTCTCCACGTCGACCGCGTGGACCACAATGATGTAGCGGTGCGGCCCGTGACCTGCCGGCGGGGCGGCGCCGAGGAAACGACTCAGTCCGGCGTCGTTCTTCAGCGTGATCGCACCGGTCGGGAGCCCGGTTCCCTCGTCGTCGCCTGCGCCGCTCACCAGCGTGGTCGTGTCGGCCGGGATGTTCGCGACCGCCCAGTGCCAGAACCCGGACACCGTCGGCGCGTCGGGGTCGTACACCGTCACCGCGAAGCTCTTGGTCTCGGCGGGGAACCCCGACCACGACAGCTGCGGTGAGTTGTCGTGGCCGCCGGCGCCGAAGATTCCGCTGACCTGTTCCTTGTTCAGCGGCTGCCCGTCGGTGACGTCGGTGGAGGTCAGCTCGAAACTCGGCAGGTCGGGAAGTGCCTCGTACGGATCGTGTGACATGCGGTTCCTCTCTTGTCGCGTATCGGTTTTCGATCAGCTGTGGAGCAGAAAATGTTCCAGCACGCGTGTACCGAACAGTAGTGCGTCCACGGGTACCCGTTCGTCGACGCCGTGGAACAGCGCACCGAAATCCAGGTCCGCAGGCAACTGCAGCGGTGCGAATCCGAAGCACCGGATGCCGAGCTTCGCGAACGCCTTGGCGTCGGTTCCGCCCGACAGCATGTACGGCACGGTGCGGGCGCCGGGGTCGTGGGCAAGGATGGCGTCGTTCATGGCGTCGACCAGATGCCCGTCGAACGTGGTCTCGTAGGAGTCGAGCTTCGTGATCCATTCGCGCTGGACGTCCGGTCCGATGAGTTCGTCGATCGTCGCCTCGAACTCGGCCTGCCTGCCGGGCAGGATCCGGCAGTCGACGACGGCCTCCGCGGTCTGCGGGATGACGTTGGCCTTGTAGCCGGCGGACAGCATGGTCGGGTTCGCGGTGTCACGGAGCGTGGCACCGAGGATGTTGGCGATGGAGCCGAGTTTCGCGAGGGTGCCGTCGAGGTCGGGCGACGTCGGGTCGAAGTCGAGTCCGGTCTCCTCGCCTGCCGCTTCGAGAAATTCGGCCACAGAATCGGAGATGACCAGCGGGAACGTGTGTGCCCCCAGCCGGGCGACCGCCTGCGCCAGGATGGTGACGGCGTTGTCGCCGTGCAGGAACGAACCGTGTCCGGCCCGGCCCTTCGCGGTCAGCCGCATCCATCCGAGACCCTTCTCCGCCGTCTCGACGAGATAGAGCCTGCGGTCCGTGCCGTCCGGGCGGGCAACGGTCAGGGAGAAGCCGCCGACCTCGCCGACGGCCTCCGTAACCCCCTCGAACAGATCGGGACGATTCTCGACCAGCCACTGGCAGCCGTACTTGCCACCGGCCTCCTCGTCGGCGACGAACGCGAACACGAGGTCGCGGGGCGGAACGATGCCCTCCGCCTTGAACTGGCGGGCGACCGCCAGGATCATCCCGACCATGTCCTTCATGTCGACGGCGCCGCGACCCCACACGTACCCGTCCTCGACGGCTCCGGAGAACGGGTGGACGCGCCAATCGGCCGGTTCGGCGGGTACGACGTCGAGGTGACCGTGCAGCAACAGCGCGCCGCGGTCGGGGTCCGAACCCTTCAGCCGCGCGAACACGTTGCCGCGACCCGGTGCGCCCGACTCCACGTATTCGGTCTCATAGCCCACTTCCTGCAGCTGGGACGCCACCCACTCCGCACACTCGCGCTCGCCCTTCGTCGTCGCGAGCTCTCCGGTGTTGGACGTGTCGAAGCGGATCAGTGAACTGACGAGATCCACGACTTCGGCTTCGGCGCGACCCTGGCCTGGGGTTTCCTGTGTAGTTGACACTCCACTTTCCTACCATCGGGCAGGCGGAAACGCTCAGGTGAGAGGGGCGATTTGGGCCGTGGCGGTTCATCGGTTAATCTTTTGCAGCACCCAGGAAATGGGGGCAGGCAAGTCCGAGTGGCGGAATGGCAGACGCGCTAGCTTGAGGTGCTAGTGTCCTATTAACGGACGTGGGGGTTCAAGTCCCCCCTCGGACACTCTGAGTTGAGACAGACGAAAAGGCCCCGGTTCACTGAACCGGGGCTTTCTTCGTGAGAGGGCGAAGTTCGATGGGTGAAACAACGACGACGATCGATCCGGCGGATCTCGAGATCTGCCTGAAAGTTCTCGATCTGGCGGCAGACCTCGACGACGCGGATCCCGATTCCGTCACGGTCCAGCGTGCTGTCGGTCACCTTTTCAAGAAGTTGAAGAAGCGCAGGCGGATCGCGGCCCGCGACGCCGTCTCCGAGGCCGACCGTAAGATCGTCGCCGCCACCGCGACGGGTTCCCCCGACCGGATCGACGACGAGACCGCGGGCATCCTGCTGACGTCGAACGCCGACGGCGCGTCCGCGGGCACCCTGATCCGGCCCCGCCCGTGCTACATCTGCAAGCAGCGCTACACCCGGGTCGATGCGTTCTACCACCAGTTGTGCCCCGAGTGCGCGACGAAGAGCCGCGCCAAGAGGGACGCGCGCGCCGACCTCACCGGACGCCGGGCGCTGCTGACCGGTGGTCGCGCCAAGATCGGCATGTACATCGCGCTGCGGTTGCTCCGCGACGGCGCCCACACCACCATCACGACCCGTTTCCCCAACGACGCCATCCGCCGCTTCAAGGCGATGGAGGACAGCAGCGAGTGGATCCACCGGCTGCGGGTGGTCGGTATCGATCTGCGTGACCCGGCGCAGGTCGTCGCGCTCGCCGACTCCGTCGCCGCGCAGGGCCCGCTGGACATCCTGATCAACAATGCCGCGCAGACGGTGCGACGCTCGCCCGGCGCCTACAGCGCGCTGGCGGACGCCGAATCCGGTGCGCTTCCCTCCGGCGACCTTCCCGACGTCCTGACGTTCGGCAAGACGAGCGACGCCCACCCGGCGGCGCTCGCCGGGTCGCTGTCCGACGTGTCCGTGATGGCGGGCGCCGCGCTGTCCCCCGACGCGGTGAGTTCGCTCGCGCTGGTCGCGAAGTCGGCGTCTCCCGATCGGATCGATCAGGGTCTCGCGATCGACGCCGGCGGTCTGCTGCCCGATCTGGCGCACTCGAACAGCTGGGTCCAGACGGTCGAGGAAGTCGACCCGATCGAGCTGCTCGAGGTGCAGTTGTGCAACTCGGTCGCCCCGTTCATCCTCGTGTCCCGGCTGCGGCCCGCGATGGCGGCGGCAGGTGCGCGCCGCAAGTACGTGGTGAACGTCTCCGCGATGGAAGGCCAGTTCAGCCGCGCGTACAAGGGTCCCGGGCATCCGCACACCAACATGGCGAAGGCCGCGCTGAACATGCTCACCCGCACCAGCGCGAAGGAGATGCTCGAGGACGGCATCCTCATGACCGCGGTGGACACCGGGTGGATCACCGACGAGCGACCGCACTACACCAAGATGCGCCTGGCAGACGAGGGTTTCCACGCCCCCCTCGACCTCGTCGACGGCGCCGCCCGCGTCTACGACCCCATCGTCCAGGGCGAGCAGGGCGTCGATCTGCACGGCTGCTTCCTGAAGGACTACGAGCCCTCACCCTGGTGATCGAGCACCACACAAACCCCCGTTTCGAGAGCATCGACACAGCCGGAGCACTGTCCGGCGTGGGGATAATGGACGTGGTACCGATCCCTGAATATGGAGGCGCTTCATGGCGATAGCCGTTGTCCACCGAGACAGCCCGGAAGGCCGGGCGGCCATCGTCCACGCCGCCCGCGAGGCTGTGCAACGACGGGAACAGCTACTCGTCCTCCACGTCCTCGACGACGACCCCGGACAGGATGCGGAGTCCGACCGGTCCGCTCTGCGCGCCGAGATCCAGGCGACGCTCGAGAGCGGCGGGGTCGGCGAGTCGTCGTGGGAACTGCGCACCAGCGAACACGACGGCGATCAGGTGAGCGCACTGCGCACGCTGGTCGACAGCAGCGGCGCGGACCTGCTCGTCGTGGGCACCCGGCGCATGTCCCCGGTCGGCAAGTTCCTCCTGGAACGATGGCTGCAACGCCTCCTGCTCGAGGTCGATATTCCGATCCTGGTGGTCAAGGAAGAGGCGCGCGGCCCCGCCTGATTTCGTTCCGAGCCCGTTCCCCCGTGGACCCGGCAGCCCGCGCCTACGATGGCGTAGGGGGACGCTTCGGAGGTCAGGGGTGCATCGATGGGGAGCGTGGTCTTCTACGAAGTCGTCGCCGACGCGACGGTCGTCGCACACCTGATCTTCATCCTCTACGTCGTGTGCGGTGGTTTTCTCGCCTGGCGGTGGCCGCGGACCATCGCCCTCCACCTGGCGGCGGTTGCCTGGGGGTTCACCGGCCTGATCGTCGGCATCGACTGCCCGCTGACGCATCTGGAGAGTTGGGCCCGCGTCCGCGCCGGGCAGGACCCGCTCCCCTCGTCCGGGTTCATCGCCCACTACCTCACCGGCGTGGTCTACCCGGAATCCGCCGCGGGAGCGATCCAAACCCTCGTGGCGCTGGGCGTCGTCACGTCGTGGGCCGGTTATGTCGTCCTGCGGGTCCGCACCCGTGCACCCCTCACACCGACCCGCCCCGGCGGCGCCGGACTCTGACCTCACCCTTCCCTACCGACGAGTAGGGTCGTGTCATGACAGACAGCACACGTGAATTGGATCTCGTCGTGTACGGGGCCACCGGCTTCGTCGGCAAACTCCTCGCCGACTATCTCGCACAGCACGCCCCGGAYGGTGTCCGGATCGCGCTCGCGGGGCGGACGGCCGCCAAACTGGAAGCGGTGCGGTCCGCGCTCGGTCCGCGCGCGGCGGACTGGCCCCTCATCGTCGCGAATTCCGACGACGCCGCGTCGCTCGCCGCCCTGGCGGGACGCACCCGCGTGGTCGCGACGACGGTCGGCCCCTACGCCAAATACGGACACGCACTCGCGGCGGCCTGCGCCGAGGCGGGCACCGACTACGTCGACCTCACCGGAGAGGTGCTGTTCGCCCGCGAGAGCATCGACGCCAACCACGAACGGGCCCGCGAGACCGGCGCCCGGATCGTCCATTCCTGCGGTTTCGACTCCATTCCGTCCGACCTCGGGGTGCACGTCCTGCACGCGAAGGTCCGTGAGGACGGCGCGGGTGAACTCACCGACACCACCCTGGTGGTCACGTCGCTGCGCGGCGGCGTCAGCGGCGGCACGATCGATTCGCTCCGCACCCAGGTGGACGTGTCCAAGAAGGACGCGGCGTCGCGCCGTCTCGCGGCCTCGCCGTACTCGCTGAGCCCCGACCGGTCGAAGGAACCGGATCTCGGCAAGCAGTCCGACATGGGTGTGGTCGACGGCAAGACCATCGCGCCCGGGGTCAAGGGCTGGAAGGCGCCGTTCTTCATGGGCCCCTACAACACGCGGGTCGTGCGGCGCAGCAACGCGCTCCGCGATTGGGCGTACGGCCGGGAATTCAAGTACCGCGAGGTCATGAGTGTCGGCAGTTCCCCGATCACGCCGGTGATCGCGGGTGCGGTGACGGTCGGCCTCGGCGCGTTGATCGCCGGCATGGCCCTCCCTCCCACCCGGTACGTCCTCGACCGCGTTCTGCCCTCACCGGGCGACGGTCCCAGCGAGGAGGCGCAACGCAACGGCCACTTCACCGTCGACCTGTACACGACCACCACCACGGGCGCGCACTACACGTCGCGGGTGAAGGCGAAGGGCGACCCCGGCTACCGCGCCACCGCGGTGATGCTCGGCGAATCCGCGTTGAGTCTCGCCCTCGGCGGCGACGCGCTCCCGGACGCGGCAGGTGTCCTCACTCCGGCGACGGCACTCGGCGACGTGCTGGTCGCACGGCTGCGCGACGCGGGCATGGAGATCTCCGCGCGAAAGCTGTGAACGGGTGGGCGCGTGTGAAGATGACACGCGCCCACCCCTCCCGCTAATGTCGATCCTTGTGCGCGGATGGCTGTGCACACGACGCGAGACACGGGAGTTCGAGTGAACGGCACGAGCGCGCAGGCAGGCCCCGCGGCCTCGCTCGCCCTCATGCCCTTCTGGCCCTCCCGCCGAGGCCATGCCTTCGACCAGGGATGTTGCTGACCAGCCTGCTCGCTGGTCTTTGCTGCCCTGACGGTTCGCTCTCTCGGTCGGAGTCTCGATGTTCAAGCTCTTGATTTTCACGCTGGTCGGCGTGGGTGCCCAGCTGGTCGACGGCGCCCTCGGCATGGCGTTCGGCGTGACTGCGACCACCCTGCTCGTGTTCAGCGGCGTCGGGCCCGCCCACGCCAGCGCGGCGGTGCACTTCGCCGAGGTCGGCACGACGCTCGCCTCCGGGGCGTCGCACTGGCGGTTCCGCAACATCGACTGGCCCCTCGTGCTCCGCCTGGGCGTCCCCGGCGCCATCGGCGCGTTCCTCGGCGCGACGGTGCTGTCGCAGTTGTCGACGGCCGCCGCCGTCCCCGTGACGTCTACGATCCTGCTCGCGATCGGCGTGTACGTCCTCCTCCGCTTCTCGATCCGTCCTCCCGCCGTCAACGACGCGCGGACGTCGCCGCACACGGCGAAGTTCCTCTCACCGCTCGGACTGTTCGGTGGATTCATCGACGCGAGCGGTGGCGGCGGCTGGGGGCCGATCACCACCAGCACGCTGCTCTCGCGAGGCAAGACCGCGCCGCGCACGGTCATCGGCTCGGTCAGCGCGTCGGAGTTCCTGGTGTCCGCCGCGGCCAGCATCGGATTCATCTTCGGGCTCGGCAGCGACTTCTTCGACAACATCCCCATCATCGCGGGTCTGGCGCTCGGCGGAATCATCGCCGCACCGGTCGCCGCGTGGCTCGTCAGCCGGGTGCCTGCGACCCTTCTGGGCACCGGTGTCGGCGGCATCATCATCATCACCAACGCGCAGAAGCTGTTCAAGACGTTCGACGTGACCGGCGTCCCCGCCGCCCTCGGCTACATCGCCCTCGTGGCGGGGTGGGCCGGACTGCTCGTGGTTGCGTGGCGCCGCTCGCGTCTCAGCGCCGCGGAGGCCGCGGGCGATCTGCACCGGATCGACACCGAGATCGACACGCTCGGTGAGCCGGAAGCGCAGTCCCTGGAGCCGTCCACCGGCGACAAGGCCTGAGCTCACCTCACACCTCCGCCCGGATCGAGAAGCCGCCGGACATCTGCCACACCGCATCCTTACCAGCGGGTAACATTGGTCGCGGTTCATGGCACCCGTCCGGTGCTCCGATAGCGGAACAGTGAGGCTTTTCATGACTGAGCGTGTTGAGGTCGGCGGTCTGCAGGTCGCGAAGGTGCTCTACGACTTCGTGAACGAGGAGGCGTTGCCGGGGACCGGGATCGACGTCGACGGKTTCTGGTCGGGTGCGGTGAAGGTGATCGAGGACCTGGCRCCGAAGAACCGGGCCCTGCTCGCCACCCGCGACGATCTGCAGGCGCRGATCGACCGGTGGCACCGCGACCACACCGGCACCCCCGACCCGGCCGAGTACCAGCAGTTCCTGACCTCGATCGGCTACCTGGTGCCGGCGCCGGCCCCGTTCRCGGTGTCCACGGCGAACGTGGACGCCGAGATCACCTCGACCGCCGGCCCGCAGCTGGTGGTCCCGGTCCTCAACGCCCGCTTCGCCCTGAACGCCTCCAACGCCCGCTGGGGGTCGCTGTACGACGCCCTGTACGGCACCAACGCCATCCCCGASGACGGCGGCGCCGAGCCGGGCRMCTCCTACAACACGGTCCGCGGCGACCGGGTCATCGCCTGGGCCCGCACGTTCCTCGACACCGCCGCCCCCCTCACCGAGGGCTCGCACGCCGACRCCRYCSGCTACACCGTCGACGGGGACACCCTGCGGGTGGAGTTGGCGGACGGCACGATCACCGGGCTGGCCGAACCGGGCAAGTTCGTCGGCTACCTCGGYRMCCCGGCCACCCCGWCSKSGRTSCTGCTGCGCAACCACGGCCTGCACGCCGAAATCCAGATCGACCCSACCTCCCCGATCGGGTCCACCGACSSSGCCGGGATCAAGGACGTGGTGCTCGAGTCCGCGGTCACCACCATCATGGACTTCGAGGACTCCGTCGCCGCCGTCGACGCCGACGACAAGGTCATCGGCTACCGCAACTGGCTCGGYCTSAACCGSGGTGATCTGACCGAGGAGATGACCAAGGGCGGSAMSKCGTTCACCCGCCGGCTGAACCCGGACCGCACCTACACCGCCCCCGACGGCACSSACCTCACSYTGCACGGGCGGTCGCTGCTGTTCGTCCGCAACGTCGGGCACCTGATGACCACCCCGGCGATCCTGCACCCGGACGGCACCGAAATCCCSGAGGGCATCCTCGACGCCCTGCTCACCTCCCTCTGCGCCGTCCACGGGCTGTCCCGCTCGGAGGCGTCGGGGCCGCTGGTCAACTCCCGCACCGGGTCGATCTACATCGTCAAACCCAARCAGCACGGCCCCGACGAGGTCGCGTTCACCACCGAMCTGTTCGGCCGCGTCGAACAGGTCCTGAACCTGCCCGCCAACACGTTGAAGGTGGGGATCATGGACGAGGAGCGGCGCACCACCGTCAACCTCGCCGCCTGCATCCACGARGCCCGCGAGCGGGTGGTGTTCATCAACACCGGGTTCCTCGACCGCACCGGCGACGAGATCCACACCTCGATGGAGGCCGGGCCGATGATCCGCAAGGCCGAGATGAAGCAGCAGACCTGGATCACCGCCTACGAGGACTGGAACGTCGAYRYCGGYYTGGCCGCCGGCCTGCAGGGCAAGGCGCAGATCGGCAAGGGCATGTGGGCGATGACCGAACTGATGGCCGAGATGCTCGAGCAGAAGATCGGCCACCCGAAGGCSGGCGCGAACACCGCGTGGGTGCCGTCGCCGACCGGGGCCACCCTGCACGCCACCCACTACCACCAGGTCGACGTGTTCGCCGTCCAGGACCGGTTGAAGGGGGCCCCGCGGGCCACCCTCGAGCAGATCCTCACCATCCCCCTSGCCSMGRACACCGACTGGACCGCGGAGCAGAAGCAGCAGGAACTCGACAACAACTGCCAGTCCATCCTCGGSTACGTGGTCCGGTGGATCGACGCCGGCGTCGGCTGCTCCAAGGTCCCCGACATCCACGACGTCGCCCTGATGGAGGACCGCGCCACCCTCCGCATCTCCAGCCARYTGCTGGCGAACTGGATCCGGCACGGCGTCGTCACCGCCGACCAGGTCGTGGCCTCGCTGCAACGGATGGCGCCGGTGGTGGACCGGCAGAACCAGGACGACCCSACSTAYCGGCCGCTGGCCCCGGACTTCGACACCAACATCGCGTTCCAGGCCGCCAAGGAACTCATCCTCGACGGCACCGCSCAGCCSTCSGGCTACACCGAACCGATCCTGCACCGCCGCCGCCGCGAATACAAAGCCGCCAACGCCTGACCCCCACGTGAGCGGCRAAGCGTGCTCGCGCACGCTTTGCCGCTCACGTGTCAGGTGAGGTTCACCGTCGCGAAGATGTCGCCGGTGGGCTGGGTGGAACCGCCGGGCGGTTCCACACTGAATCCGAGTGCCGTGGACTGGTCGATGTCGTTCACGACCGCGGTCGTCGACGGTGACACGTCGTCGGCCTCCATGATCCCGGCGGACACCGGTTCGTGCGACGGCCCGAGCAGCCACATCTGATAGACCGAACCGGGCTCGGGCGGTGGGACGTCGTTCATGACCAGCAGTCCGGCGTCGACGTCCTTGGAGTACACGACGGTGGCCGAACCGCCACCGGCGATCGGTGCTGCCGCGGTGCGGACGTCGTCGGCCGCGAGGATCTGCGCGGGAACGGGTTGGGTTTCGTCGCTCTGCAACTGCTGGGCGACGGTGATGCCACCGACGGCGAGGACGACCACGGCGGCCGCCGCACCCAGAGCGCCGAGGAGACGCCTGCGCCGGCGCGCACGAACCTCGTCCAGCGCCACCGGCGCGGGTGCCGAGGCAGTACCGGGCAGGGCATCGCGGATGCGCCCGAGCAGGTAGTCGGGCGGTTCGACCGCGGTGGACGCGGACTGGGCGGCCATCGTCTCGCGCACCCCGCGCACCGCGTTGTCGAACTGCAGGCGAACGTGTGGCGGTGCGCCCTGGAGCGCGGTGTCGATCTCTCGGCGCTGCTGATCGTCGACGGCGTCGAGTGCATACACCTGAGCGAGGTCGAGGATGTCGTGCTGGGACTCATCCATCGAACTGCACCCCCAGACATTGCTTGAGCCTGATCAATCCGTCTCGAATTCGTGATTTCACCGTGGGAAGCGCCACGGACAACCGCTCCGACACTTCCCGGTAGGTCAGCCCCCCGTAATACGCGAGGACCACGGTTCGCTGCTGGACTTCGGTGAGCGTGCCGAGGCAGTCGACGACGTCGCTGGTGTCGCCCCGCCGGGTGACTTCCTCCGACACCGCGTCGAACGGTCCGTACCAACTCGAGGCGCCGTAGGCGGCTTCCCGTTCGGATCCGGACTGCTCGGACCGCACCCGGTCGACGGCGCGGCGGTGGGCGAGGGTGATCAGCCACGACAGCGGCGACCCCTGCTTCGGATCGAATTTCGCCGCGTTGTTCCAAACCTGCAGGTACACCTCTTGGGTGGTTTCCTCGCTGTATCCGGGATCGCGCAGCACGCGCAGCACCATGCCGTACACCCGCGCGCTGGTGCGTTCGTAGAAGTCGCTGAACGCATCCCGCTCGCCGCGCGAGATACGCGCCAGCAACGCCGTCAGCGTCACGTTCTCCGTGTCCCTGTCGACGCCGGTCATCGGCCCATTCCGTTCATCGATCCACAGCCTAATAGCAGGTTGCGGCCGGTGTGACCAGGACAGGACCTGGGGAGGGGGGAGCGATGCCGGCACGGTGCTCACCGCTTCGGTGGCAGGGGAAGGAAGTAACTGGTTCGCTGCTGGTATTCGGGGTAGCCGGGACGCTGTGACATCGACTTCTCGAGCAGCCTCGCCCCCGTCGCGAACACCAGGAAATACGTCATGACCACGGGGGCCAGCACGGTGACGGCGCCGGGCCACACGCTTGCCGCGATCAGCCACAGCCCCCACCACACGCAGGAGTCGCCGAAGTAGTTCGGGTGCCGCGTCCACGCCCACAGGCCGACGTCCATGATCTCGCCCTTGTGGGACGGGTCGGCCTTGAACGTCTTCAACTGGTGGTCGCCGACCGATTCGAACACGACGCCGATCACCCACAGGAGGACACCGAGCACCACCGCCACCGCGCCGACTCCGGATGCCGGACCGAGCACGGCCGACACCTGCAGCGGCAGGGAGACGAACCACTGCGCGAATCCCTGGGTGAGGAAGATCTTCCTGATGACGACGCCCGGCGAGTCGCCGCCGGCCCGGTCGAGCATCTCCTCGTACCGCGGGTCCTCGCCCTTCCCGGCGGACTTCGTGTACATGTGCCAGGTCAGCCGCAGACCCCACACCGCGACGAGCACGAACACCAGCCACCGGCGCAGCGCGTCGCCGTCGCCGAGGACGGCGGCCACGAACGCCACCAGGACGAAACCGAGGCCCCACGTCACGTCGACGACGTTGTAGCGCCCGATCCGGCGGCCGACGAGGAACGTCGCGGCCTGCAGGATTGCGAGCACCAGCAGGCTCGCCGCGGTGACGGCGCCGAAATCCGACCAGTCGAACCCGTTCATCGGAGCACGCCGGAACCTGTGGAATCGGCCCGCACCGCGGGCATCAGTGACTGGCCCGCCGCGGTCGGTTTCACGGCCAGGATCTGATCGACGCCCATGCGGCCCTGCGCGAAGCTCATCCCGCCGCCGACGAGGTACAGCCGCCACACCCGGGCCATCTCCAGCCCGACCATCGCGACGACGTCGTCCCAGCGGGACTCGAACTGCTCCAGCCACGCGTCGACGGTCCAGACGTAGTGCTCGCGAAGGCCATGCACGTCGCGCACCTCGAGCCCGGCTCGTTCGAGGTACGCGACGCTCTCGCCGACCGGACGCATGGTCATGTCGGGAGCTATGAACGACTCGATGAACGGGCCGCCGCCGGGATGACGTCCGGTGCGCGACATCTGCTGGATCAGCACCCGCGCACCGGGCTTCGCGTTGTCGTAGAGGGCCTGCGCGTACCGGGCGTAGTTCTTCTCGCCCACGTGCTCACCCATTTCGAGGGAGGCGACGGCGTCGAACGGCCCGTTGGGGACCTCCCGGTAGTCCTGGAGTCGGATCTCGACGTGGTCCTGCAACCCGCGTTCGGCGATCCGCTCGTCGATAAAGGCCTTCTGCTCCCGGGAGATCGTGACCCCGACGACCCGGGCGCCGTACGCGGATGCGGCGTGCAGGCTCAGCGACCCCCATCCGCAGCCGACGTCGAGCAACCGCATGCCGGGTTCGAGCCCGATCTTGCGGCACACCAGGTCCAGCTTGTCCCGCTGTGCGTCCTCGAGCCGGTAGTCCGGATCCTGCGGTGCGCCCGGCGCATTCCGGGTGAAGTACGCGCAGGAGTAGGCCATCTGCGGGTCCAGGATCAACGAGTAGAAATCGTTGGAGAGGTCGTAGTGGTGGCTGATCGCTGCGCGGTCGCGCAGCAGGCTGTGCAGCCGGCCGCGGATGTTCGCCTGCGTGGCGGGTGCGGGGAGGGGGCCGCCCACGACACCCAGTTTCGCGGCGACGCGCAGCACCTTCGCGATCGTCGACGGGCTCGGCCGCACTCCGCTCAGCCCGCGCTCGCGGGCCACCGCCCACACGTGTGCCAGGGCCTCGCTCAGGTCGCCCTCGACGTCGATCTCACCCGTCACGTAGGCCTGCGCTGCCCCGAGTTCGCCCGGGTTCCACAGCAATCGGCGCAGGGCGTCGGGACTGCGCAGCACCACCTTCGGCGCCGTCGCCGGGCCGGCGGTGCTGCCGTCCCACGCGGTCAGGTGCACGGGCAGTTCGCCGCGGACGAGCGGACGCAACGCCTTGTCGAGTTCGGCGGCCACGGTCACGGTCGTGCTCCCGTCTTGTCGAGGACGAGCTGCTGGACGTCGATGTAGCCGGAGCGGAACCCGGCTTCTGAGTAGCAGAGGTAGAAATGCCACATCCGGCGGAACGTCTCGTCGAATCCGAGTTCCTCCGCCTGCGTGCTGTGCGCGGCGAACCGCTCGTTCCACAGCCGCAGCGTCTCCGCGTAGTGCTGTCCCATACTCAGGCGTTCCCGCACCCGCAGCCCGGTGTGTTCGGCGGTGACGGATTCGATCGCCTCGGTCGACGGGAGGAACCCGCCGGGGAAGATGTACTTGTGCACCCAGGTGTAGGTGTTGCGGGTCTGCAGCATCCGATCGTGCGGCATGGTGATCGCCTGCAGCGCAACCCTTCCTCCCGAGGCGAGGAGCTTGTCGAGTACCCGGAAGTAGGTGGCCCAGTACTGGTGCCCGACGGCTTCGATCATCTCGACGGAGACGATGGCGTCGTATTCGCCGTCGACGTTGCGGTAGTCGAGCAGGTCGATCTGCACGACGTCCGAGTGTCCGGCCTCGGCGACGCGCAGGCGGGCCAGGCTCTGCTGTTCGCTGGACAGCGTCACGGAGCGGACCACGGCGCCGCGTTCCGCCGCCCGGATGCACAACTCTCCCCAGCCGGTCCCGATCTCGAGCAACCGGGTGCCCGCGCCGACACCGGCCTCGTCGAGCAGCCGATCGATCTTGCGGCGCTGCGCGTCCGCGAAGTCGTCCCACTTCGGGGTGACCTGCGGGACGGGTGCCCGCAGGACGGTCACGTCCCGGACCTGCCCCACACGCGTCGGCGTCGACGAGAACAGCGCGCTCGAGTACGTCAGCGTCTCGTCGAGGAACGTCTCGAACATCTCGTTGGACAGGTCGTAGTGCCGGGAGATATTGGAGCGGGTGTTCTGCTCGGTGTTACGTTCCTGCGCCGGGTGTTTGGCGACATACAGTGCGCGCAACCGCTGCAGTGGGCGAGGAATGAGCGTCGCCATCCGGGAGGCGAACACGCTGAGCACCGCGGCGAGATCCGGTGACGTCCAGTCGCCGGCCATGTAGGACTCGCCGAATCCGATCAGTCCCCCCGTCCCGACCCGCCGGGCGAATGCGTCGGGATTGCGGATGATCATGCGGGGCAGGATCTCCTGCTCCCGGCGTGCCCCCACCAGGGTGCCGTCGGGATACTCGATGCGGACGTCGAGGTCGGCGGCCGCGCGGCGGAACAGGCGGTCGGCGACCTTCGCCGACGCCGCGGCACGCACACCGGTCGGCACGTCGGCCAGCCCGGGCCAGATCCGGTTGTCGATCCGCGGGTTCTCGCCGGTGAACTCCTCGTCGACGAACCCCTCACCGGCCGTGCTCACGGCAGGCGACCCGTCCGTGTCGGTGTCCTTGTTCCTTCTCACTGAACTGTCTCCTTCTGACGGCCGTCGGGCCGGGCCATGACGGGAAGTCCACGGGCCCACAACGTGATTCCCTGGATGCGGATACGAGCCGACACCACGAGAGGTGCCAGGGGAGTGCGCAGTTGAGTCCTCAGAACCGTCCGGCTCGTGGCCGGTTGCCGCGTCCCCCGCACCGTCGCGGTGAACGGTCCGTGCCCGTCGCGGTGGAGAACCACGTTCAGGGAGAGGGTGTCGCCGGGTTCGGGGAACCGCATGTCGTAACGACCGCTCACGTCGTTGAACGGTGAGACGTAGAACTGCTTGTCCACCTCGGCGCGGTCGTCGCCGTCGGGCCGGATCAGATAGCTGTGCCGCTGACCGTACGTGTTGTGCACCTCGGCGATCGCGCATCTCAGGGTGCCGTCGACGTCGTGGCACCAGTACACGCTGAGCGGGTTGAACACGTAGCCGAGCACCCGCGCGTTGAGAAGGGCCGTCACCCGGCCCCCGCAGAGGTCGACTCCCTGTCCGGCGAGGAACGCATCCACCCTGCTGCGCAGCGTGTCCGTGGCGGCGGCCGGATCCGGTTCGAGGTGGTCCCCGGCGCGGAAGCGGGCGAACGGTCCGAGCCACCGCGGGAGGCGAGGAAGGGCGTCCACGTCGACGTACCAGCTGTAGCTCGTGTACTCGAAGCTGTTGCGGACCGGTTCGATGCGCGCGTGCCGGATCCTCGTCGAGTAGATCGCGGGCGCGGTCACGACACCGTCTCCCGTTCGTGGGGTCGTGCGGCCTGCGCATCCCACGAGCGGCCGACGCGTTCGGCGGCGCGCAGTCCCGAGAGCGCCCCGTCCTCGTGGAACCCCCAGCCGTGGTAGGCGCCGGCGAAAGCGAACGTGCCGGAACCGAGTTCGTGCAACCGCGACTGCGCCGCGACGGAATCGGGGGTGTAGACGGGATGTTCGTACGTCATCTCCGCGACGACCTTCGACGGGTCGACGAGGTGCTTCCCGCCGAGCGTGACGAGGAACCGCCGGTCGCGCACCGTGTCGAGGCGCATGAGCCGGGTCATGTCGTAGGTGACGACGACGCCCGCCGCGTCCTTGTCGTCGGCGGGAGTCAGGTAGTTCCAGGAGGCCCGGGCGTGCTCGGCGCGGGGCAGCATCGACACGTCGGTGTGCAACTGCGCGTGGTTCACCGAATACGGCATGGCGCCCAGGATCTCCGCCTCGAGATCGGAGGCGTCGCCGAGCATGGCGAGCGCCTGACGGGGGTGAACGGCGATCACCACGGCGTCGAAGTACCGGACGTCGCCGCGGCCGTCGACGACGCACGTGCCGCCGTCCGGGGTGCGCTCCACCTGCTGCACCGGGGTTTCGAGAAGAATCTCGTCGACGTGTGCCGCCACCTTCTCGACGTAGCGGGCGGACCCGCCGGTCACGGTGCGCCAGGTGGGTGAGCCGAAGACGGTGAGCATTCCGTGGTGGTCGAGGAAGGTGAACAGGTAGCGGGCCGGGTAGCGCGCGGCGGTCGCGGGATCGCACGACCACACGGCCGCGACGAGCGGGGTCATGAAGTTTTCGACGAAGTACGGGCTGAAACCGTTGCGGGCCAGGAATTCGCCCAGCGGTTCCTGCGCGCCGGACTCGCCGGCCGGGGTGTCGAGCACGGTCCGGGCACGGCGGTGGAACCGGAGCACCTCGCCGAGCATGCGCCAGTAACGTGGCCGGGCCAGGTTGCGGGCGGTCGGGAACAGTCCGCGGAGGCCCTTCGCGCCCGCGTACTCGAGCCCGCTCGCATCGGATCGGATCGACATCGACATGTCGGAATCCTGGGTGGCCACGTCGAGTTCGGCGAACAGGCGCAGCAGGGTGGGGTAGGTGCGGTCGTTGTGCACGATGAAGCCGGTGTCGACGTCCACCTCCACACCCGAGTCCAGCGTCAGGTGGTGAGTGTGGGCGTGGCCGCCGAGACGGGCGTCGGACTCGTAGAGGGTGACGCGGTCGTGGCGGGACAGAACGTAGGCGGCGGTCAACCCCGCGACGCCGCTGCCGATCACGGCGACGTTCCTGCGTCCGAGCTTCTCCGAATCATGCATGGCGACCTGCCTTCCGGTCTGTCGGTGCGGGGACGACGCCTTCCGCGGCGAAGGCGTCGAGAACGAAATCGGCGATGATGCGATGCCACCACCACGGCCGGGTGAGCATGAAATGGCCGGCTCCGGAGAGCGGATGCCAGGAGGCGTTCACTCCGCGCGCCAGTGCCTGTTCGGTCTGGATCCGGGAGGCGACGGGGTCCGTCCAGCGGTCGGCGGTTCCGTGCGCGACCATCAGGCTGCGGTCGGCAGGCACCAGATCGGCGTCGGATTCGGGCCACCAGGGTGCGAGGGCGGCGATCGCCCGGACGTTGTCGAGGTCGGCGAGGTGCGCGGCGACGCGGCCGCCCATCGAATGCCCGACGACGGCGACGGGGACGTCCCCGAACCGCAGTCGGGCCCGCTCGAGGGCCATCCGGGCGTCGTGCACCGGGCTGGCCTCGGGGGCGTTCCATCCGCGGACCCGGTACTGCAGCCGCTGCACGGCGATGCCGTGGGGTCCGAGCGTCGACCTCAGGGACCGGGCCAACCAGATCATGCGCAGGTTCGACAGGTGCCAGCAGCGTGACGGGTCCTGACTGCGTGGTTTGCCGCCGGGCAGCACGAGCACGTACGCCGGGGCGGTGGGTGAGCCTCTCTCCATATCAATTATTCGGAGCTGACTGTGCATCGGATGGGCGGACCCCACACCCGCACGTGAGTGGGAAAGCGTGCCGGACCACGCTTTCCCACTCACGTGGGGGGATGCCTACTGGGGCATCAGGACGGAGTCGACCAGGTACACCGTGGCGTTGGCGGTCTGGACGCCGCCGCAGATGACGCCTGCGTCGTTGACCTTCAGGTCGTCACCCGAACCGGTGACGGTGACCGTGCCGCCCTCGACGGTCGTGTGCTCGCCGGCGATGTCACTCGGCGCGATCTGGCCGGGGACCACGTGGTACGTCAGGACCTTGGTGAGCAGGGCCGGGTCGGTCTTGAGGGTCTCGATCGTGGCCGGGTCGACCTTCGCGAACGCGGCATCCACCGGCGCGAAGACCGTGAACTGCCCGCTGTTCAGCGTGTCGACGAGGTTGACCTGCGGGTTGAGCTGACCGGACACGGCGGCGGTGAGCGTGGTGAGCAGCGGGTTGTTGGATGCGGCCGTCGCAACCGGATCCTGCGCCATGCCACTGACCGAACCTGCGCCGTCCGGAACCGTCTTCGCGTACTCGGCGCAGCCCGGGCCGACCAGGTTGGCGGCGGGATCGGCCATCGCGGACGAGGTCATCGAACCGGACGACATCGACTCGGACGTCATCGCCTCCGAAGCGGAGCCGCTGCTGGACGAGCCGCTGTCGTCCGACGAACACGCCGAGCCCAGCAGGGCCAGGGACGTGCTCGCGGCGACTGCCAGGACTCGTGTGGTGATCTTCATCAGAAATTGCCTCTCTCCGGTGTGAGTGCGGGGGAGCACCATCGACAGGCATTCGGAGCGGTCTTCGGAACGGATGGGTCGAAAGTTCTCTCGCAGCGACCCATCCGATCCGGAATGGGCATCGAATACCCCGAGAGAGGGTGCTGCGCCGGCCCTCTGTTTCGGCTGCCCGTTTTCGTCGACCGCATGATGTTGAAAGGATTCGAGATGACACCGTCGAAGGTCCGTGGGATCGCCGCCGCGCTGTCGGCCGCCGCCGCGGCTGTACTGCTGGCGGCCGGCCCTGCACACGCTCAACCGGGTGCGCTCGCCCCCGTACCATCCCTCGACGTCCAGAGGTACCTGGGCACGTGGTATCAGTTGGCCGCTGTGCCACAGCCGTTCAATCTCGACTGCGCGCGGGACACGAGGGCGACGTACGGACTGATCGACCCGTCGAACGTCAGCGTCGCCAACAGGTGCACCACGTGGGCGGGTGGGACGAACGGGATAAGGGGCAACGCGCGCGTCAACGATCCGGTGACCAACGCGCAGCTCCACGTGAGTTTCCCGGACGTGCCGTTCCAGAGTGCGGCGGACGGTCCCACCAATTATGTGGTCACCTACATCGCCGACGACTATTCGTGGGCGCTGGTCGGTGACCCGGCACGGGTGTCGGGTTTCGTGCTCTCCCGCACTCCGGCGGTCGACGACGCGGGGTGGAAGCAGATCCGGCAGGTGGTGGAATCGCGGGGCTACAACTCGTGCCTGTTGCTGACGTCCCCGACCACCRGTGGCAGAGAGGGGATTCAGCCGCTCTGCACGGTCTGACGGGCCGCCGACCCGGTGATGTTCTCCATCATGCCTTTGAAGATGATTCCGTGGAACGGCAGGATGGAATACCAGTACAGCCGCCCGGCCAACCCTTTCGGGAAGAAGATGGCGCGCTGATCGAGCCGGGACCGGTCGGGATCGACACTGTGGACGGTCCATTCGAGCCACGCCCCGCCCGGTGCCCGCATCTCGGCGCGCAGCCGGAGCAGCGACCCCCGGTCGATGCGTTCGACCCGCCAGAAGTCCAGGGGGTCACCGGTGTTGAGCTGCTTCGGGTTCCGGCGTCCCCGCGTGAGCCCGACGCCGCCGACGACGCGGTCGAGCCAGCCGCGCACGGACCACGCGAGTGGGAAGGAGTACCAGCCGTTCTCGCCGCCGATGCTCTCGACGACGGTCCACAGCGTTGCGGCGTCGGCGTCGCAGCCCTTGGTGCGTTCGTCGGTGTAGACGACCTCACCGGCCCAGTCGGGATCGGACGGCAACGGATCGGAGGGGGCGCCGACCGGGGACGCACTGGCCCACGTCGTCTCCACCTCGCCGTTGTCGATGCGCCGCAACGCCAATCGGACAGCGTCCCGGTACGTCGTCAGGCCGGCCTTCGGCGGCGGGATCACGTCGTCGATGTCGTGCTCGCCTGCGACGGCGTCGTTGTGGAGTGATTCGATCAGGGCCCGCCCGAGTGAGCGGGGGATCGGGGTGACCAGACCGATCCACAGGCCCGCGAGTTTCGGGGTCAGCACCGGGAGGACGAGGATGCGACGCTGACGCAAACCGGCGACCTCGGCGTACGTCTGCATCATCTCGCCGTAGCGGAGGACGTCGGGGCCACCGATGTCGAACGTGCGACTGCGCGGCAACGGCGCCTCGGCCGCGGCGACGAGGTAGTGCAGCACGTCGCGGACCGCGATCGGCTGAATCTTGTTGTTCACCCACCGCGGCGTCGTCATCACGGGGAGCCGGTTGGTGAGGTGGCGAATCATCTCGAACGATGCCGAACCGGAGCCGATGACCACCCCGGCCTGCAGAACCATTGTGGGGACACCGGAGTCGACGAGTATCCGTCCCACCTGGGTGCGGGACCGCAGGTGCGGCGAGAGATCCGCCGAATCGGGATGCAGTCCGCCGAGGTAGACGATCCGGCCGACACCTGCCGTGCGGGCCGCCTCGGCCACGTTCTCCGCGCTGATGCGTTCGGCCTTCTCGAACTCGTCCGACCCTCCCATCGAGTGCACGAGGTAGTAGACGACGTCCGTGTCCGCGAAAGCGGCAGAAAGGGATTCGGGGTCACTCAGATCGCCGCGAGCGATTTCGACGTCGGACGCCCACGGAACGTCGGTCAGTTTTTCCGGTGAACGCACCAGTACCCGCACCCGGTGGCCGGCTTCCGCGAGCCGGGGAGCGAGGCGTCCGCCGATGTATCCGGTGGCTCCGGTGACCAGTACACGTAACTGCGTCATTCCCACACGCTACCCGTCGTTGTCACCGCCGCGCGGCCTGTCGCGACTATGGTCGGGTCATGGGCATCGTGCATTCGAGCGTGGTCGAGGCCTCGCGGGACGAGTTGTTCGCCTGGCACACCAGGGCCGGGGCGTTCGCCCGGCTCTCACCGCCGTGGCAGCCGCTCAGTCTCGCGAAGGAATCCGAGTCTCTGGAATCGGGTCGTGCCGAATTGCGCATGCCCGGCGGCCTGACGTGGGTCGCGCAGCACGACGCGAAGGAATACGACCCTCCGCACCGGTTCGTCGACTATTCGGCCGCCCTGCCGCTGCGCCTGCTGGTGCCGTGGCGGCACACGCACACGTTCGACGTGGTGTCCGAGGACCGGACCCGGGTCACCGACCGGGTCGACACCATCGTGCCCGGTCAGTTCCTCCGGTCGACGTTCGTCTACCGGCACCGTCAACTCGCCGACGACGTAGACCGGCACCACTGGGCGTCCACGCTCCTGCCCGGCCCCCTCACGATCGCGGTGACGGGCAGTTCGGGGCTCGTCGGCTCCGCCCTGACGGCGTTCCTGAGCACGGGCGGGCATCGGGTGATCCGTCTCGTGCGCCGCGCTCCCAGCACGCCCGACGAGCGGCGCTGGAATCCGGATGCGCCTGCCGCGGACCTGCTCGACGGCGTCGACGCGGTGATCCACCTGGCAGGCGCGTCCATCGCGGGACGGTTCACCGACGGTCATCGCCGGGCGATCAGGGACAGTCGTATCGAACCCACGCGGCGGCTCGCGGAGGTGGCGGCCGCGTCCGGGCAGGGACCGAAGACGTTCGTCAGTGCGTCGGCGATCGGGTACTACGGGCCCGACCGCGGCGACGAGGTGCTGCACGAGCAGGATGCGCGGGGCGACGGCTTCCTCGCCGACGTCGTGGCGGACTGGGAGGACGCGGCGACGCCGGCAGCGGACGCCGGACTGCGGGTGGTGCAGGTCCGCACGGGGATCGTCCAGTCGCCGAGCGGCGGTGTGCTGCGCCTGCAGCGGCCGCTGTTCGAGGTCGGACTCGGGGGTCGCCTGGGCGCCGGAACGCAGTGGCTGTCGTGGATCGACATCGACGATCTGATCGACGTCTACCACCGCGCCGTCGTGGATTCGGGGTTGAGCGGGCCGGTGAACGCGGTGGCGCCGAATCCTGTTCGTAACGAGGAGTACACCGCGGTCCTGGCGTCGGTGCTGCATCGACCGGCCTTTCTTCCGGTGCCCGATTTCGGTCCGAAACTGCTGCTCGGGGAACAGGGTGCGCGTGAGCTCGCCCTGGCCGATCAGCGGGTCGCCCCCGGCAAGCTCGAGGGTCGCGGCCACCGGTTCCGGCGGCCCGACCTCGACACGGCGCTGCGCCACCAACTCGGCCGGTTCAGGACGGACGAGGGGTAGCGTGCCCCGCGTCGTACGCCGCCACGACCCGCTTCGGGGCGGTGAGACGCCACGCCTCCTCGACGAGTTCGGCCAGTTCTTCGGAGTCGACGCGGTCGAGGACGACGTCGATCCAGCCCCACCGTCCGAAGAACGGTGCGACCAGGAACACGTCGGGATCCTCCTGCAGCAGCGCGGCCTGCGTTTCCTTCGTCGCCTTGAGGCAGACGGTGGGCGCGCCGTACCCGACGAGGCCGAACATCTTCTTGCGCACCCGGAACGTCGGTTGGTCGCCCCAGTTCGCGATCACCACCTCGTGCGCTTCCGGCAACGCCAGCATCATCGCGCGCACGTCGTGTTCGGTGGGCATCACAGCTCCTGGGCAGGCGGTCGGTGGTTCGCAGACCTTTATAGCCCCGATCACCGACAGCCCGGACCGCGGCACGCTCAGACGAAGGCGAACTCGTCGCCGGCGTGGAACTTGGCGAGCGATTCGGAGACCGACCGCCGCGACGGCGGATGGAAGGCGAACGCGTGCACGGCGGCGGTGAGGTAACCGATGTCGGAGGACTTGATGAACGCGATCCCGCCGAGCGATTCGACGGCCGCCGAGGACGCGCGGACCAGCGCGTCGCGAATCGCGATGCGCGAGAAGAGGAGACGCACCGAGATGTCCTGCCCGCGTTCGCCCTCGTCCACCGCGCGGGCGATGTTCTCGACGGCGCCCATGGCGTTCTCGATATCGGCGGCGGCGCGCACATAACCCTCGTAGTCGTCCTTGCCTGCGGCCAGCAGTCGTTCGAGTAGCGCGCTCGCCGCACCCAGGTAGTTGGCGGTGACGAGCATCCCGAACCACAGATATCCGGTCATCTCGTGTTGCCCCTCCGGGTCGTCGGCACCGTTGAGGAGGACGAGGTCGGCCGGTATCTCGACGTCCTCGAGGTGTACCTCGTCGCTTTCGGCACCGGCGAGGATCGGTCCTCGTCCATTGCTTCCTGCGCGAACCGTTGAGGGTGGCGAGCGACACATGGTGCATGGTGGTGGCCGCGCCCAATGAGGGTGACCCTGCTCCCGATCGCCCGCTGCACTCGCACGGCCCCAGCCCGCCGGATTCTTTGGAGATGGCCAGTGCGGTGCCGCCTGAGCCCCGAAGCGACCGATCGCTCCGCTGTCTCTGCTGTCGAGGGTGAGCAGGTGTGACTCGTCAAGGTAGGTGGCGAGGTCGAGCAGAAAGGACGTCAGCGCTGCGTGTTCACGGGCCATCAATGCGGTCATGACACTCCTCGAATTGTTTTCAATCCGGATATTCCGAAATATCCACAGGGGCACGAGCGATGGCCTATCAGACCTGCCTGGTCGGCGTCGGTCACCAAATCGGATCGGCGACGCTCCGGACCAATGGAGGTATCCCGATCGTGCACACCGCGAGGAGATTGGTATCGATGGCTATCAACGTATCCGGCCCTGCCGGGCCGGATTTGCCAGTCGCGCCCCTGACTGGCTGTCAGGGACCCGCCGACTGTAGGCCGGTTGATTAGACGGCCCGATGACTTCGCGTCGTAATCGTGTACTGGACATACCCGCGGTAGGCGATGTTCAACGCGGCATTGTGATCTGCCTGATCGGCATGCCCGCACATCCGGCACACGAACCGATCCTGTGTGGTCCGGTTCGCCTTGTCGACGTGTCCGCACGGATAGCACGTCCGCGAGGTGTTACGTGGATCGATCACCACCAGGGGAACGCCCGCCGACACGGCTTTGTAGGTCACGAAGTCCCGCAACTGTGCATACGCCCACGAGTGCAGTTGTTGCCGCTGAGCCTTGGCCAGCCGTACCCGCTCGCGGATCCCGGAAAGGTCTTCCAGGACAATCCCACGACCGGTGCGTTGCGCCTGAGCAACAATGGTCTTCGAAATCTGATGGTTGATATCGGTGGCGTACCGATGCTCCTTGTCACGACGCCGTCGCAGCTTCCGCTTCGCCGACTTCGACCCGACCTTCTGCAGGGCCCGCCGGGTCCGCGCGTACTTGGTGCGGCGCGCCGTGACCGCCCCACCGGACCAGTCCGCCGACGCCGCAGTGTCATCGGAGGTCACCGCGAGATTTACGATCCCCAGATCGACGCCGAGGAACTCCTGGACCACCACCGGTTCGGGTGTCGGGACGTCGACAGCCGCGTAGAGGAACCACATGTTGTCGCGGAACACGAGATCTGTTTCACCGCAACGGTGCTCCAGCAGTTCGCGCTGCCACGGCGCGCACACGTACCGCACCGCCTTGAGTCGGCCTTCGCTCGTCCAGATACTGATCGTCGAATCCTGCTGTTGCCAGGAGAGGCACCGATCATCGAACGGTTGCGCCGCCAACGCGCGGAACCCGATCGCCGTGGCGGCGATATCCGTGGCGCGCTTGCCGCCACGCGGGCCGTAATTCCCGGCTGCGAGGTTCGCGGCTCGCGTCGCGTAGGCGTCCGCGACCTTCTTGATCGTGCGGACCGCTGGTTGCGCCGACAGCCCCAACGCCTTCAACTGGTGGTAGACGGTCTTCTGCAGGGCGAACGCACGGCGATCCTCGACCGCCTGCGCGACTCGCGACACCACGTCGGCGGCGGTGTTACACAACACCAGAGTCTCGTGCAGGGCACGCGCCTGCGTGTCGGTGGGTGCGAGTTTGATCTTCACCACCCGTTTCACACCCGCACCCCCCTTCACCGCGCGCCGGGTCGAATATTTTGTGGTCCAAAGAGTATCGGCGAGGCGCTCTGATCCGATGCTCACTCACTGTGAGGAGATCATGGCAGAGGGGTGTGACAAGTTCGGTGTGACCGCTGAGCGAGTGCAACGGCGACGCCGATCACGTACATCTGCTGATCCACCACCAACCAGCCAGTCAACGGTGTCTCTGCGATATCTACTCCGGACAGTGGGTGACGGCGGGCGAGACCGTCGTCGATTCGACGCGCCTCACCGAGGCGACCGGCTGGGCGCCGACGCTGACTGCCCGGGAGTCGGCGGCCGTCATGATCCTGCTGCAGGGGAAACCCCTGTTGCGCAGAGAGGATGCCCTGGAACGCCGCATCGCCTGCGAGGCCGCGCTGGAGCCGGCGTCCGAATTCGTCGGAGTCGACGGCCGCGGCCTCGAACACGTCCAGATTCCCGCGGCCACCGGAGCCGTGCACGCCGAGGTCCACGCGGCACGGTCGGGCGGCGCAGCCACCGTGGTGTCGAGCGGCGCAGCCACCGTGGTGCTGCCCGCGCCGCCCGGACTCCACGCGCGGTATCTCACTCCGCTCGCCGTGGAGTTGGCGGAGAACGGCGTGAACGTCGTCGTCGCGGATCTCCCCGGGCACGGGCTGAGCACCGGGAAGCGCGGTCTTGCGACGGCGGCCGGGGTGCACGACGCCCTGGCAGTCGCGCTCGGCTATGCGCGGATCCGGTTCGGCGGCACGCCGCACGTGGTCAGGGTGGGTGACGCGACCGCGCCCGTGTCGCGGCCCGGACGCCGGCGGTCGTGGGTCGCCGGATCGCGGACTCGCGCGACCGTCAACCCCGCCGACGGACTCCTGCCGCGCAGACTGCGGTACGAGGGTGGGCTCGAGCACCTCCCGCACGCGTACTCCGCCCGCGGCGTCACCTCGGTCGTCCACTCCGATCGAGTCGACTCGTAGAGTGACCCCTGAATACGCGGACGCCGTGAACAGGAGTGAACCCATGACCAGTGAAGAAACCGGCAAGCGGAGCCCGGCCGTCGAGGCGGGTCTGACGGTGCGGCGTGAGGTGATGGGTCACGACTTCGTCGAGCGGGCGCTCACCCGGACCGCGGGGACCGACAGTGAGCAGTTGCAGGAATTCGTCACCGAGCACGTCTGGGACGCCGTGTGGAATCGGCCGGGGCTGGACCGTCGCAGCCGCAGCCTCCTCAACCTCGGCATGCTCATCGCGCTGCGGGCGCACGGTGAGCTGAAGGGCCACGTGCGGGGTGCACTGCGCAACGGTCTGACCCGCACCGAGATCGTCGAAGCGGTGATCCACGCGAGCGCCTACTGCGGGGCCCCCGCCGGTCTGTCGGCGATGGCCGTAGTGCAGGAGGCGCTCGACGCGGAACTGGGACCGCTCGAATCCCAGGACTGACGACCCGACTCAGCCTGTCACACCGGTGATCTCGTTCGGGGTCTCCGGCAGATCGGCGTGTCCGGACACGGACCAGGTGTCGAGGTCGATCGTGTGGATCTTCTTGTTCGCGGGATCGGTCACGTAGGCCGTGTGGTCCTGCACGTACAGCGCGGGACGCGGCGACTGCCACTGGTCTGGCTCGGTCCACGGCTCGAGGATGTCGACGGTGCGGCTCACGGCCTTGGTGTTCGGGTCGATCACGTGCAGGGCGCCGTCGGTGCCGAGGACGAGGGCCTCACCGTGCGGGGCGCGCCCGAGCGACCGGAACGTGTAGCTGGTGCCCAGGTCGACGAGGGTGAGCTGTCCCGTGGCGGTGTCGGTGAGGGAGACCCGTTCGGGGCGTTCGAGTTCGGCGTCCGGGTCGGTCTTGTAGTCGCCCAGCATGATCGGGGAGTTCTCGTCGCCGGCCTGGTTGCCGATGCGCCCGTAGGGGTCGGGGCTCGTCACCTTGGTGATGACGCCGTCCCGGTAGATCAGCAGGCCGTTCTGGCATCCCACGACCACCGTCTCGTCGGCGGCAACGGCCTCCCCGTGCACGCCGGGGCAGTCCTCGTTGCGCGCGATCTCCTTGCGGTCGCGGTCGAGTACGACGATGCCGGTGCGCTCGTCCTCGTTGCCCACGGTGGTGAGCAGGCTGCCGTCGGAGAGTTCCACGGCCACACCGTGATGCGCTTCCGGGGTCGTGAACTCGGTGGTGTCCGGGGTGCCCTGGGAGAGTGCGGCCGGGTCGAACACGCGCACCAGTCCGGTGCCGTCGTCGAACAGCACGGTCTTGCCGTCGTGCCGGACCACGTGCCCGGGCGTCTTCGCCTCGAACGCGACGTCGGTGAGTGCGGGTGCGGTGGTGTAGTGGCTGCCGCCGTCGGTCCAGGTTCCGGTGTCGAGGGCGGTGAAGCTGTTGCCGGTGCTGATCAGCACGTGCCGGTCGTCGCCCGCGGGGTTGAGCCGGGTGAAGCCGTCCACCTCGGCCGAGCCGACCACGTCGAGGCTCTGCGCGTCGAGGACGAGCACCCCGCCGTCGTAGCTCAGTGTCAGTCGTGGCGTGGCCGCGTCGGTGGTGGTCGCTTCGGCGGTGCCGGAGTCGGTGGAGCAGGACGTGAGAAGTGCCGCCGAGAGTGCCACGGCGGCAACGGCGGTGGGTCGGGGTCTACGCATAAGGGTCACCCAGGAGAAGTAACCCTTTTTGCAAACGGTTGTCAAAGTCGTAAGTGTGCATGTGGCGATGCATCGACTACGACAACCCCTGCGCGATCGCCAGGGAATTGGAATCCATCATCTCGATGTACGTGCCGGCCCCCGAGCCGGGTTCACCCAGTGATTCCGTGAACAGCGAGACCACGTCAACCGGAACGCGTGCTTCCGACGCCAGCACCTGTGCGAGTCGATCGGGCTGGGAGGAGTCGACGAAGATCGCGGGCACCCTCGCCGCCGTGACGGTCGCGGCCAGGTCCGACAGATCCGACGCGCTGGGCGACGCCAGGGTGGTACCGCTGGGAATCACCGCCCCGATCGTGTCGAAGCCGAAACGCTGTGCCAGATAGCCGAACACGTGATGGTTGGTCACCAGTTTGCGTCGATCGGGCGGGACGGTCGCGAACCTGTCCGTCATTCGGGCGGTGAGTTCCGCGAGTTTCCGGGCGTAGCCGTCCGCGTTCGTGCGGACAGCATCCGCGTCGATGTCCGGCACGTGTTCGATCACCGCGTCGCGGATCAGGGCGACCGCGTCCCGCATGCGGTCCGGATCGGTCCAGACGTGCGGATCCATGGTGCCCGAGGACTTTCCGGAGCGATATTCGATCGGTCGCACGGCCTCACCGATCTGCAGGATCGGGACTCCCTCCGCGCGCGCGGTGTCGACGGTCTTGCCGATTCCTTCCTCGAGGCCGAGCCCGTTCGATACGAGGAGGTCGGCGCGTTCCACCCGCGCGGCGTCCGAGGCGGAGATCTCGAACGAATGGGGATCGGCGCCCCTCGGCATCAGCACCGTGACGTCGGCCCGGTCGCCGACGACGTTCTGCACCAGGTCGCCCAGAATGTTCGTCGTCACGACCACGACGGGACCGTCGGGCGAGCCCGGCGTGCACGCGGTCACCGGCAGCACCGCGAGTGCGGTCAGGAGGGCCAGCGGCAGCAGGCGCCGCATCCTCGTCACAGCCCGACCACGCCGAGGGTGGACGCAGAGACGCCGATGTCGAGGATTCGCGCGACCCGGGCGTTGTCCCGGAAGTCGATCTCGGCCACCGACTTCGACGCGGGATCCGACACGTACGCGCGGGTGCCGCCGACGACGATCACCGGTGGGGTCGAGGATGCCTGGCTCGGGTTGTGAGGGCGTGCCAGGACGCGGGACGACGCGGTCTCCGCGCCGGACTGCGCGTCGTACACGCGGAAGGTGCCGTCGGCGAGGACGGCGAACACCGAGCGTCCGTCGCCCGCCAGCGCGACGTCCAGCGCCCGGTCCGGGGTCCGGACGTGCGTCCACCCGCGGGTGCGCGCATCGAAGACCAGCAGCCCGTCGTTGGTGGCGGCGGGTCCCGCGGAGGCGACGTGAAGCGGCAGGCCGTCGTGTCCGCGGAGCGCGGTGGGACGGGTGGCGGCGCCGATGCCCGCCGGGTACGCAACCTTCTCCGACGTCCAGGTGCCGTCGCCGGCGGTCGCGAGGAACAGTCCGTCCTCGCACGCGCCCAGCACATGCGTGTCGGATACGGCCGCGCCGTTCAGGTTCGGGCAGGCGGTGTCGAAGCGCTGCGGGACCGCACCGTCTGTGGTGTGGAGTTCGAGCGTGCCGGTTCCGGTCGCGGCCGAGTGCGAGACCACGAATCCGTCGGCGATCGGCAGGGCGACCCCGTGGTGCGGGGCGTCGGCCCGCACGACCGTGTCGACGTCGATGCTGTCCTTGCGGAGGGCGGCGAAGTCGATCACGCGGGCGACGCCGTCGCCGTCGAAGAACGTCGCGACCTTGTCATCGCCCTCGATCACGCGCGCCGGCCCGGCGCCGTCGAGGGTGCCGAGTTCGACCGGGTCCTTGGTGTACGAGTGGGTGTGGTCCCCGTGGTCGATGGTCCAGGTGCCGGCGTCCACGACGTGCACGGCGCCGCCGGTGCCGTCGACGGCGAACGCGTAGCGGTCCTTGACCGTCGTCAACTGTGCCGGGTTGTCGTACTCGAACGAATGGAGGGTCTCGGCGGTCGCGAGGTCGAGGACGGTCACGCGGCCGGAGTCGGCGTCCGACACGACGAGCCGGGGTTCCGGCCCCTCCACCTCGGTGGATCCCGCCTCGGCGGCGAGGTCGCTACCCGGCTGGGTCAGGCCGCCGGGGGAGGCCGCCTCCTCCGGTGGGGACGCGCAGGCGCCGACGGTCAGCGCGGCGACCGCGGCAATCGCTGCGCGGGCGAGGGTCGTGTTCGGCATTCGGGGCTCCATCTATCGAACGGGTATCGGAGTGGGTGACACGGCAGGTCGGAGTCGTCGCGATGCCGACCGGATGACGGCGGCGACGAAGAATTGGAGAACGGCGAGCCCGGTGATCGTCGCGCCCGCGGCGGTGTCGGCGTTCCACGACACGATCAGTCCTGTGAGCGTCGCGGACCAGCCGAGCAGTACGGCAATGGCCATCGTGGCGCCGATCGACCTGCCGAACAGCGCCGCGGTGGCCGACGGAGCGACGAGAAGTCCGAACACGAGCAGGGTGCCGACGATGCGGAACGACGCGACCACGGCGAGGACCACGAGCGCGAGCAGGGCGAGGTGCGCCCACCGGGGCCGCAGCCCCAGGGTGTGGGCCTTGCGTTCGTCGAAGACGAGGGCGACGAACGGGCGGTACGCGATCACCGAGACGATCCCGGCTACCGCGGCCGCCGCGGCGAGCCAGATCAGGTCGCCGCGCGTCGCGGACAGGACGTCACCGAAGAGGAAGGCGGTGAGATCGACCGCGAACGATCGTGCGCGCGAGACGATCACGACACCCAGTGCGAGCATGCCGACGAACAGCAGGCCGATCCCGGTGTCCTCGGACAGTCGCGAGTTCTTCGACACCCACGCGACGCCGAGAATCATGACGACCGCGCTGGCGGCCGCGCCGACGAGGAGATTGGCGCCCGCGAGATAGGCAACTGCCACGCCGGGCAGCATGCCGTGCGAGATGGCCTCGCTCATGAAGGCCATGCCCCGCAACACGACCCACGTGCCGACGAGTCCGCAGAGGACGGACACCAGCATGCCCGCGAACAGGGCGCGCTGGACGAAGGACACCGTCAGGGGGTCGAGTAGCCATTCCACTCTGCTAATCTAACGATAATGATTGTCGTAAGCGAAATCGCGGTCCGATACGGTTCGACCCCGGCGTTGAACGGTGTGAGTGTGTGCCTCACACCGGGCACCGTCACGGCCGTGGTGGGACACAACGGTTCGGGGAAGTCGACACTCCTGCAGTGCCTCGCCGGCATCGCGCGTGTCACGTCGGGGCGGATCGACGGCACGGACGGGCTGCGCACGGCGTATGTGCCGCAACGACATGCGGTGAGCGAACAGCTACCGCTGACCGTGCGTGAGGTGGTGGCCATGGGCGCCTGGCAACGGCGCGGAGTGTGGCGGCGGCTCACCCCCGGCGACCGCGACGCCGTCGACGGGGCGCTGAGCAGGCTGGGTCTCGCGGATCTCGGCGCGCGGCCGATCGGCGCGCTCTCGGGCGGGCAGCGTCAACGCGCCCTGCTCGCGCAGGCACTCGTGCAACGCGGCGACCTGCTGCTCCTCGACGAGCCGACCACCGGACTCGACGCGCACGCCCGCGCGGTGATCGGCGACGTCGTCGGCGAAGAGGCCGCGCGGGGTGCGATCGTCGTGACGGCCACGCACGACTCCGGCGACGCGGAACGCGCCGATCAGGTGCTGACCCTGTCGGCGGGGATGCCGCTCACCCCACTTCGACGATGACGAGTTTGTTGCCGTCCGGATCGCGGAAGTAGAACATGGGCGGCACGTAGTCGCCCATCCGCAGGACCTCCGCATCCACGTCGACGCCGCTCGCCGACAGGGTGGCATGGTCGGCGTCGGCGTCCGAGGTGGTGAGCCGGATGCCGGTCTCGACGCCCACCGGGACACCGTCACGGGTGGGCACGAGCGCGATCGACGTGGCCGAACCCGGCGGCGCCACCTCCACCCACCGCTGACCGGGGCTGAACTCCGCATCCATGCGACGCTCGAAACCGAGTGTGCCCACATAAAATTCGAGCGACCGATCCTGATCGGTCACGGGAACCGCCACCGTGTGCACCCCGTTGATGTGGGTCTTGCCGTCTTCGGTCATGCCGTCCACCTCCCGTCGGTAGGCGTCACGCCTGCTCGGCTGCCTTCTCGAGTTCGGCGACGTCGAGTTTGCGCATCTTCAGCATCGCCTGCATGGCACGCTGCACCTTCGCGTCGTCCGGGTCGCGCATGAGTTCGTACAGCCGCTCTGGGACCACCTGCCAGGACACGCCGAAACGGTCCTTGACCCAACCGCATTGGCTCTCCTCGCCGCCGTCGGTGAAGGCGTCCCAGTACCGGTCCACTTCTTCCTGGTCGGCACACAGGATCTCGAAGGAGATGGCCTCGTCGAACGTGAACTGCGGGCCGCCGTTGAGCGCGATGAACGGTTGTCCGTTGATCTCGAAGGACACGGTCAGCACCTGTCCCTCCGGGCCGGGAGTGTTCGGACCGTAGTGGGTGACCTCCGTGATCCGCGAGTTCGGGAACAGGGAGGTGTAGAACTTCGCGGCCTCTTCGCCTCGAGTGTCGAACCAGAGACAGGGGGTGATGGGTTTCATGGCGCATTCCTCTCGCGGGTCCTCGTCGGTTCATCCTCGCCGATATAGACCGCGCCTGCGCCCGAAACTCATCGGACCGCTGTCAGGAGTTCAGTGCACCGTCCGGGTGGACGAGATGGCGATCGCTCCGAGCAGCCCGACCAGGGCGAAGGCATAGAACCCCCACGGGACCGCGTAGCCGGCGCCCAGCAGGACACCGCCGAGGATCGGGCCGCAGATCGCGCCGACCCGGCCGACACCCGCCGACCAGCCGAGGGCGGTCGCGCGGATCTGCGGCGGGTGGTTGGCGCTCGTGAACGCGTAGACGAGAACCTGTGCGCTGAACACGAAGCAACCGGCGAGGAACACCAGGGCGTAGATGCCGAACGACACCTTGACGCTGAGCAGGGCGAGGAACACCGCGGCGCCCGCGAACCAGATGATGGCCGCGGTGCGCGGACCGATCTTGTTGGCGACGCCGCCCGCGATCAGCAGTCCGACCACCGCGCCGGCGTTGAGGATCAGCAGGAACGTCAGTGACGCGCCGAGGTCGTAACCCGCCTCGCGCATGATCGTCGGCAGCCACGTGTTGAGGCCGTAGACGAGCAGAAGTCCCATGAAGGAGGTGACCCAGATGGCGATGCTGTTGCGCAGGAACGGCCGCGAGAACAGGGCGCGCACCGGGTTCGCCGACGGCGCGACGGGAGCGTCGGCGGCGGGGGCCGCTTCCAGTTCAAGGCCGTACTGCTTCGCGATGGCCTCCGCCTCGGCGCGCTTGCCGTGCGACAGCAGGTACGAGGGGGACTCGGGGAGGTGGCGGAGCATCAGCGGGATCAGGACCACCGCGGGAAGGGCGCCGACGACGAACATCGAACGCCAGCCGAACGGTTCGATCAGGACGATCGCCAGCGCCGCCGTCGCGACGGCACCCACGTGGTATCCGGTCATCAGCAGCGTCGACGCGGATCCGCCGCCCTGCTTCTTCGAGAATTCGTTGACGAGGGCGAGCGCGGTCGGCAGCGCGCCGCCGAGGCCGACACCGGCGAGGAAGCGGAACAGTCCGAACAGGAACGGGTTAGGTGCGACCGCGCAGAGGAGAGTGAGGATCGAGAACGCCGCCACCGCGTACAGCAGGGCGCGCCTGCGTCCGATGACGTCGGTGAGCGTGCCGATGACGAGCGCGCCGATGGTCATGCCGACCAGGCCGAACGTCGAGATGAACGTGATCGCGCCCGTCGACAGATTCCAGTCGCTGTACTCGCGGAGCGAGGGGATGACGGCACCGAGGACGACCAGGTCGAACCCGTCGAGTAGCACGGCCACCCAGCAGAGGGGCGCGACCCAGAGGGCGGTGGAGGCGCGGGCGGCGCTTCGTTGGGAAGTGGTCATGATGTCCTCGACATTCGGTGATCTCCGCAGGGCGTTCGCGATGCGAACCCTAGTTCTGTAGGCGCACTCATTGTGTGGCGCGCCATAGTTGCCTGTCAAACATGGCCACTCCACATGTGGGCGGTCCGCCGACCCTGGGCGTGCGCCCAAAATCACCGCCGGTTGGTCAAGGCTTGGTAAACCCCGTGTGGATAATCGACCGGGTACGAGTCGATGAGCCAGGACGGACTGTGAGAACCAACCACCAGGTGGCTACCAGCCGTCCGCGCGCCGCCGCGTCACCGTCGACGGCCGGCGGCTACCGGTACGACCTCGACGGACTGCGCGGCATCGCGATCGCCCTGGTCGTTGTCTATCACGTGTGGTTCGGGCGGGTGTCCGGCGGCGTCGACATCTTCCTGGTGCTCTCCGGCTTCTTCTTCACCGGCATGCTCGTGCGCCGGGTGGGTGCGAACTCCGGTGTGTCCATCGCGGCCGTCCTGCGGCGCACGGCCCGGCGGCTGCTGCCTGCACTGGTGGTGGTGACGGCCGCGACGGCCGTCGTCACCGTCGTGCAGCGGCCCTTCACACAATGGTCCGGGATCGCCGATCAACTCCTCGCGTCGCTGCTGTACGTGCAGAACTGGCAACTGGCCCGGACCGCATCCGACTACGCCGCCGCCGACGCGTCCGTCAGTCCGCTGCAGCACCTGTGGTCGATGTCCGTGCAGGGGCAGTTCTACGTGCTCGCGCTCGCGGTGGTCGCGGGAGTGGCCTGGACGTGCCGGCGCCGGACCGGTCTCGTGCGTCCCCTGCTCGGCGGCATCCTCGGTGCGGGGTTCCTGGTGTCGTTCGGCTACGCCGCGACGCTGTCGCAGGACCGCCAGTCGTGGGCGTACTTCGACACGTTCGCGCGACTGTGGGAGTTGCTCGCGGGCGCACTGCTCGCGCTCGTCGTGCACCGGGTCGACCTGCCCCGCGGGTGGCGGGTGGCACTCGCGGTGTCGGGGTTCGCCGTCGTGCTCGGGTGCGGATTCCTCGTCGACGGCGCCGCCCTGTTCCCCGGCCCGGCGGCCCTGATTCCGGTCGGCGCGGCGGTGGCGCTGATCCTCGCGGGTGCCGGACCGTCCGAGCAGCCGGGGGTCGTGACGATGATGGCGTCGCGGCCGTTCGTCGAACTCGGTGGCCTGGCCTATTCGCTGTACCTGTGGCACTGGCCGATCCTCATCTTCTACCTCACGTGGCGGGAGCGGCCCGCGGTCGGAGCGCTCGGCGGACTCGCGGTGATCCTCGTGTCGCTGGTGCTGGCGTGGCTCACCCAGCGGCTGATCGAAACGCGGTTCCAGACGGGGTCGGCCCGTCCGGGTCGGGCGCTCACCGCGCTGATCGCGATCCTCGGCGTCGCCGTGGTCGGTTCGGCGTCCGGCTGGCACGCGTACCTCGCCCGCAACCCGGAGACCACCGCGCGGGTCGGCGAGCTGGACCCGTGGCTGTACCCGGGCGCGGCGTCGCTGACCGACGGCGCGTTCGCGCCGCGCACCGACATGCGGCCCACCCTGCTCGAGGCGCCGGGAGATCTTCCGCCGCCGACCGTCGACGGCTGTATCTCCGATCTGAGCACCCGCGACGTCGTGACCTGCGTGTACGGCGACGTCACCGCCGATCGGACGATCGCCGTGGTGGGCAGTTCCCACGCCGAGCACTGGATGCCCGCGCTCGACCGCATCGGGCAGCAGCGCGGCATCCGTGTCGAGACGTATCTCAAGATGGGGTGCCCGCTGACCGTCGCGGACGTCCCGCTGCTCGCCGGCGAGCCGTATCCCGACTGCGGCGACTGGTCCCGCGACGTCCTGGACCGGCTGCGTGACCACCGGCCGGACTGGGTGTTCTCGACGTCCTCGCGTCCCAACGAGGAGGGGGCCGGCGACGTCACCCCCACCGACTACGTGGGCCTGTGGGAGCGGCTCGCCGATTTCGGGCTCCCGTTCCTCGGCATTCGCGACACCCCGTGGCTGCACCACGACGGCGTCCCGTATTCGGCGGTCGACTGCCTGGCCGACGGCGGCGACGCCGACAGTTGCGGACTGCCCCGCGACGACGTGCTGGCCCCGGACAACCCGACGGTCGAGGCGGCCCGCGACCTGCCGTCGGTGCATCCGCTCGACCTCACCGACGCCGTCTGTGACGTGGCGATCTGCCGTGCGGTGCAGGGAAACATCCTCGTCTACCACGATTCGCACCACCTCTCGGCGACGTATGTCCGGAGCCTCGCCCCCGAACTGGACCGGCAGGTCGGCATGGCCACCCGCTGGTGGTGACCGGGATACTGACGGCATGTCCGAAGACGACCGCAGCATGCTGGGACGGGCCTTCCTGGTGCTGGGGTCGTTCACGTCGGAACGTCCGCGGCTGTCGCAGTCGGAGCTGAGCCGTCGCACCGGGCTGCCGCTGCCCACCGTGCACCGGCTGTGCCGTCAGCTCGTCGCCAACGGCGCGCTCGAACGCGTCGACGACGGGCACTACGAGATCGGGGTGCGGCTGTGGGAGTTGGGTGCGCTCGCGCCCCGCGCCCACGGGCTGCGGCAGGTGGCGTTGCCGTATCTCGAGGACCTGTACGAGGCGACACGCGAGAACGTGCAGCTCGTGGTCCGGGAAGATCTCGAGGCGCTGTACATCGAGCGGTTGTCGGCGCGCGGGGCCGTGACCGTCGTCGGCAGGGCCGGTGGCCGGCTGCCGCTGCACGCGTCGAGCGGCGGTCTCGTGCTGCTGGCGTTCGGCGGCAAGGACCTGCTCGACGGGGTCCTCGCGGCGGGCCTCGAACGCTTCACCCCGTCGACCATCACCACCGAACATCGGCTGCGCAGCACCCTCGACGACATCCGCCGGACCGGGTGGGTCACGTGCCGTGAACACCTCAACATCGGAACGCTCGCCGTGGCCGCGCCGGTGTCGCGGTCGACGGGGGAGGTGGTGGCCGCGGTGTCCGTCGTGGTTCCGGCGGAGAAGGATCCCGCGCCCCTGATCCCGGCCGTGCGGGCGGCGGCGCGGGGCATTTCCCGTGGCGTCGCGTAGCTCGTCTTTCACTCAGTGAAAGCAGGGGTGTTGCGGGCCGCTTCTTCGAAGGACAGTGACTGGTGTCACGAACTACGCGAGGAGTCTGCTCATGAACACACAGGTCGGGATCGTCGGCGGGGGCCCAGCAGGACTGATGCTCTCCCATCTCCTGCACCTGAAGGGCATCGATTCCGTCGTGCTCGAAAGCCGCACCCGCGAGGATGTGGAGGGCACCATCCGGGCCGGTGTGCTCGAGCAGAACACCGTCGACCTCATGGTCGACACCGGACTCGGCGACCGCGTCAAGCGTGAAGGACTCACCCACCACGGCATCGAACTGCGCTTCGGCGGCCGCGGCCACCGCATCGACTTCGACGAACTGACGGGCGGCCGCGCCGTCACCGTCTACCCGCAGCACGAGGTCCTGAAGGACCTCATCGCCCGGCGTCTCGAAGACGACGGCGACATCCGCTTCGGCGTCTCCGACGTACAGGTGCACGGCCACACCACCGACAACCCGAAGATCACGTACGTCGACGCCGCCGGCAACGAGCAAACCCTGACGTGCGCACTCGTCGCCGGCTGCGACGGCTCGCGGACCACGACCCGCGGCCTCATCCCCGAAACCACCGTGCGCACCGACCACTTCCGGCAGTACCCGTTCGCCTGGTTCGGCATCCTCGCCGAGGCTCCGCCGTCCTCCGAGGAACTGATCTACGCCAACCACCCGCGAGGCTTCGCGCTCATCAGCACCCGCACCCCCGACGTCCAGCGGCACTACCTGCAGGTCGACCCCGATGACTCCGTCGACAACTGGTCCGACGACCGCATCTGGTCCGAACTGCACGCCCGCGTCGACGGCGAAGGCGCAGAGATCAAGGACGGCAAGATCTTCCAGAAGTCGATCCTCCAGTTCCGCAGCTTCGTGTGCGAACCCATGCAGCACGGCAACCTCTTCCTCGCCGGCGACGCCGCCCACACCGTGCCCCCCACCGGCGCGAAGGGCATGAACCTCGCCATCGCAGACGTCTACTTCCTGTCCGAGGCGATGTCCGAGTACTTCGCCACCCGCAGCCGCGCCGGGCTCGAGGGCTACACCGACAGCGTCCTCCCGCGCGTGTGGCGGACCCAGCACTTCTCCTGGTGGATGTCCTCGATGCTGCACCGCCTCCCCGACGACACCGGCTTCGGCCACAAGCGGCAGGTCGCCGAACTCGACATGGTCACCCGCTCCGCCGCCGGTCGCACCCTCATCGCGGAGAACTACGTCGGCACTCCTTTGCGCTGACGCGCCCGTGAGTACTTATTAACGTGGGGCGGTTAATAAGTACTCACGGGTGGCGGAGCCGCAAGAAGGGGGCAAAGAGCCGGGCCGTGTTCGCCGATGCCGTCGCGGTGTCTTCCGGCGGGTTGGCTATGAAACTCAAGGCAAGCCGGACGATGGCGTGCGCGAGGATGTCCGCGTCTTCGGGGGAGGCGTTCACCCACGACCGCTGCAACGTCTCGGCGAGCCGCTCGGCCGCGGGCCGGATGATGATGTCGCTGTCCGTGGTGATCAGGCGCAGCAGATCCTCGGGCGCCTGCCCCTGGTGCAGCGACAACACCAGGGGATCGGCGCCGCTGAGTGCGAAGAACGTCGCATAGCCTTGCCGCAGAGCGGTTGTCACGTCGTCGGGGTTGTCGTACAGCGCGGACTCGATGACGGTGACGAGGCTGTCGGTCAGCCGAAGGGCGTATCCCTCCGCCAGGCCGCGCCGCGAGCGGAACTCCTTGTAGATCGTCTGCCTGCTCATGCCGGCGGCGACCGCGACGTCGGTCATGGTGATCGTCGGCCACGGACGTTCGAGGAGAAGTTCCCGCAGCGCATCGAGGGTCGTCTCCCGCATCAGCGACGTCGCGGCGAGCCGGTACCGGCTCTGTCGTTCGGCGCGGTCGTGTGCGGACATGAGGTCGATGCTAGCGGGCGGGTGTTGCCAAGCCTTCCCGGTCGCCGGCGAGCACGTCCGTCAGGGCGACCGACTCGTCAGCCAACGCGAGGCGGTCGACCGTGCCGCCCCGGGCGATCATCGTGCGCACGGTCCGGAGGTCTTTCGGACGGCCGACGGCGATGGCCCCGACCGGGGTGTCCTCGCGCACCGCGACCGCCGTGAAATCGCGATCCGCGATCGAACCGCGGACCACGTAGTCGTCGTCGACACGGGTTGCGCCTGCGAATTGCACGGTGTGGCCGTACTGCGTGGACCACCCCCAAGGAACGTCCGTGAACGGTGTGGGATTGCCGAGGATGGAGTGCGCGGCGGCAATCCCTTGTGCCTGAGCGCCGTTCCAGTGTTCGGAGCGATACCGCTCGTCGCCGCGCGCCCCGGGAATGTTGGCGGCGTCGCCGGCGGCGAACACGCCGTCGGCCGACGTGCGGAACAGCTCGTCGACGGTGATGCCGTTGTGGACCCGCAGGCCCGCCGCGACGGCCAGCGACACCTCGGGGACGGTGCCGACCGACACGAGGACGGTCCCGGCACTCCAGGTGCGACCATCGGCCGCGGTGGCCAGGGCGGCGCCGTCGTCGCCCACGTCCAGCGAGGCGAGCGTGACGTTCGTGCAGACGTCGACGTCGTTCTCGGAGTGCAGCGAGGCGATTATCGTCGAGACGTCCGGGGGCACGATGCGACTGAGGAGCGACGCGTCCCGTTCGAGAACGGTGACGTCCGCGCCCAGCGACCGCGCCGTCGCGGCGACCTCGCATCCGATGAGACCCCCGCCGATCACGAGGAGCGAACCTGTGCGCCGAATCGACTCCCGAAGCGAATCCGCATCGACCATCGACCGAAGGGTGAAGACGTCCGCACCGGAGACGCCGTCGAGTCGGCGCGCCCGGCCGCCCGTCGCGAGCAGCAGTGCACTGAAGTGCAGTGTCTCGCCGGACGAGAGTGTCAGCACCTTCCGTCGTGCGTCGAGTTCGACTGCCGTTGCACCGGTGACCAATTCGATGTCTTGTTCTTTCCAGAACGAGTCGGGCCTCAGTGCCGTCTTCTCCGCCGCCGTGGCACCCGACAGGAGATCCTTCGACACCGTCGGACGTCGGTACGGCGGCGCGGGTTCGTCGCCGATCAGGACGACGCGCCCGGTGAAACCTTCAGAGCGGAGCGTCTGCGCGGCGCTCGCCCCGGCGATGCCGGACCCGACGATGACGACCGTCGACAGTTCCGTGGAAGGACTCATGCCCGGCTGACCTCGACCATGTCGAAATCGGCCTTGGCGGCCCCGCAGTCGGGGCACGACCAGTCGTCGGGGATGTCGTCCCACCGGGTGCCTGGCTCGATGCCGTCCTCCGGCCAGCCCTCGGCCTCGTCGTACTCGAATCCGCACTGGGCGCAGCGAAAAAGCTTGAAATCGGTACTCATGTCATGCCACCTTCGTTTCGAAATCGATCTTCTCGCGGACCCCGCAATCGGGGCAGCACCAGTCGTCGGGCACATCGGCCCATGGGGTGCCGGCGGGGAATCCTTCACGGGGTGCGCCGGACGCTTCGTCGTAGACGTAGTCGCAGACCGGGCACCGGTAGGCGGCCATCACCGAACCCCGCCGTCGTACTTGGCCAGAACCTTCTCGCGCTTACCGGGTTGGATGTTCACGCGGGTGATGTCGCCGTCGTAGTGGTCGAGCACCCGGTGGTCCATCACCTTGCGCCACAGCGGCGGGAAGTACGCGAGCGTGATCATGCTGGCGTATCCGCTGGGCAGGTTGGGGGCGCCGTCCATGCTCCGCAGCGTCTGGTACCGCCGCGTCGGGTTCGCGTGGTGGTCACTGTGGCGCTGCAGGTGGTACAGGAAGATGTTGGTCACGATGTGGTCGGAGTTCCAGCTGTGCGCGGGTGCGCAGCGCTCGTAGCGGCCGCTGGCCGTCTTCTGACGCATCAGGCCGTAGTGCTCGAGGTAGTTGACCGTTTCGAGGAGCGAGAAACCGTAGACGGCCTGGATGATCAGGAACGGGATGACGACCGGACCGAATATCGCGGTGAGCGCGCCGAACAGCACCACCGACATGAGCCACGCATTGAGAACGTCGTTGTGAATGCTCCACGTGCTCTTGCCGAGTCGTTGCATTCGAGTCTTCTCGAGCTCCCACGACGACTTCAGGCTTCCCCACACGCTGCGGGGCAGGAACGCCCAGAAGCTTTCTCCGAAACGTGAACTCGCCGGGTCCTCGGGTGTCGCGACCCGGACGTGGTGGCCGCGGTTGTGCTCGATGTAGAAATGGCCGTAGAAGGTCTGCGCGAGAGTGATCTTGGCCAGCCAGCGTTCGAGGTCGGTCTTCTTGTGGCCCATCTCGTGGGCGGTGTTGATGCCGATGCCGCCCATGACGGCGACGCTGAACGCGACACCGATCTTCGACCACAGCCCGAGGCCGCCGTCGATGCCGAGCCAGGACAGGCTGTCCGCCGACCAGAGGTAGCACGCGAACACCAGGCTCGCCAGCTGGAACGGGATGAACACGTACGTGCAGTACCGGTAGTATCTGTCGTTCTCGAGCTGTTCCATCACTTCCTCGGGCGGGTTCTGGCCGTCGGGTCCGAAGAACCTGTCGAGGACCGGGAGCACGATGAACAGCAACAGCGCGCCGATCCACCACCACACCGGAGCCGCCGCCGACCATCCGAGTTGGTTGAAGGCCCACACGAGCCCTGCGGCGAGGAACAGCGCGGTCGGGGGTATCAACCCCATCAGCCACAGGTAGCGCTTGCGGTCGCGCCAAGCGTCCGGGGGTGCTTCCTCTGTCGTCCTGCCGATATCCGACGTCGTCACGGTCCGAACCTCCTCGTCCAGTAGCTGTCGCGGTATGAACCAGCTCACTCTCAGTTGGACAGTACACGGACTTCGATCCAGGGTCTAGACAAAACTAGCTATTTGTAAATCCCGACATGGGCAGCGCTCTAACACCGGGGTCACCCCGGCCGATAGAAAGTGCGACACTGTTTCGCCGTGCGGAGGAGGCACTCGATGTTCCGCGACCCGGGACTGCCCGACTGGCTCGAATTCGTTCTCGGCCTGCTCGGGTACCGCTGGTAGTCCTCTACTCCGGCGTGCGCGAGCGCGCCGCGAACGTCGCCGTCGCCACGACGGCGAAGGCCAGCCCCCACCATTGGTGACCGGCGAATGCGACGAGCACGCCGGTCGCCGCGAACAGTACGGTCTGGGCGACCAGTCGCGCTGGGTTGGGTAGTCGTCGGGTCGATTTCGGGGCCATCGCGACACCCCAGATCACGGCCGCTGCCACCGGGAGGAGCACCGCGAGTGCCACCTGCACGACCGTCGAGTTCGCGAGCGACCACCCCGCGACGGCGAGCAGGACCAGCATCGCGATCTCACAGGCGAACGCCACGACGTCGAGAGCGCCCACTCGTTGCGCGCCGGCTTCGCTCATCGATCCAGCTTAGATGCGTGCGGTGGAAGCGAGGCTGGTGCAGATCGGGGCCCGTGAGTAGTTATTAACCACGGGCGGTTAACAAGTACTCACGGGCGAAGCATGACGGCGACGCGGGAGAGCCGGGGCTCGTCGATCGAACCCTCCACGCAGCGTGCGAATATCCACAGGCGTAGCCGCTCGCAGTCGAGGTCGAGCAGGCCGGCCATCCGGTTCGAGAATCCGACGGGGTCGGCGGCGAGGCGGTCGACATGGTCGAGCATGTGCTGCAGCACGTCGTACGTCGGATCCCCGACATGCGGTTTGGGATCGATCATCAGCCACGGCTCACGCGCGGCGGACAGCACGTTGTCGGGGTGAAGGTCCGTGCACAGCAGCCGCGACTGCGTTGCCGTCCGCGGTAGTTCGCGGAACAGTTCCATGCCGGTTCGCGCGAGGCCCGGATCCAGGCGTGGTGCGCGGGCGAGTTTCTCCTCGAACTCGTCGGCCCACACGTCGCACATGCCGGCAAGCGGGCGGAACGGGTTGTCGGCGGCTGGTTCGATCCACAGCCTGCGCAGCAACCCGGCAATCACGACGTCCTGTGCCTCGGGCGGCCGGACGTCGGACAGCGGGGTGCCGGGTTCGCAGGATTCGAGGAGCAAGGCCGTGGTGTGGTCGAGCACGCGGTAGTCGAGCAGTCGGACGGCGCCGCCACCGTTCCATGCCGCGAGTCCGTCCGCCTCGTGCAGTGCCTCGTCGTGTCGCCAGCCGATCTTCAGCACCACGCGTTCGCCGGCGATTGTGCGTGCGGGCGCCGTCCAGGACGTCACGCCGCCGGGTTGGAACGGGCGACCGACGTCCAGTGACCACTCCCGACTCACCGTTTCGACGACGGCAGGGAGGTCGGCCAGCCACGTTCGGCGCGGCGCGTCGGGGGAGTCGAACTCGGCCATCTCTCGCACGAGGTTCGTCGGCAGTTCCAGATCTGGCACACCCGCATTGTGCCTCGCGAACTGTTCTGCAATCGCGCACCGGCGCAAACTAGAACCTGTTACATTCGCGGGAGGGGTACTACTTCTGAAACTCGGAGAGAGAACTCATGAGCTACCGCGTCGTCGAATGGTCCACCGGTACGGTCGGGCGTCACGCCATCGCAGGCATCGACGCCCGCGACGACCTCGAACTGGTCGGCGTGTGGGTGTCCAACCCCGAGAAGGTCGGGAAGGACGCCGGGGAACTGGCGGGCCTCGGAAGAGAACTCGGCGTCAAGGCGACCGAAGACAGGGCGGCACTTCTCGCACTGAAACCGGACTGCATCGTGCACACCGCGATGACGGACGACCGCATCTTCGACGCCATCGAGGACCTGATCGCGTTCCTCGAGGCGGGCATCAACGTCGTGTCTTCGGGACCCGTTCTGTTGCAGTACCCGATCGGGGTGGTGCCGGACGAACTCGTCGACCGCATCCGCCGCGCCGGCGAACAGGGAGGCGCGAGCCTCCACGTGAACGGTATCGACCCCGGGTTCGCGAACGACGTTCTCCCGCTGGCCATGACCAGCCTGTCGCAGCGGATCGACGAGGTGCGGTGCTCCGAGATCGCCGATTACTCCACCTACTACCAGCCGGTGGTGATGAGCGAGATCTTCGGCTTCGGCAAACCCGTCGAGGAGACGCCGATGCTGTTCCAGCCGGGCGTGCTGTCGCTGGCGTGGGGGAGCGTCGTCCGCCAGATCGCCGCGGGACTGGGCCTCACACTCGACGAACCGCTGGTGGAGAAATTCGAACGCATCCCCGCCGACGACGACCTCGACATTCTGTCGTGCCACATCGCGAAGGGAACTGCGGCGGCGGTGCGGTTCGAAGTCGTCGGCACGGTCGACGGGGTGCCGCGCGTGGTCCTCGAGCACGTCACCCGCACCCACCCCGAACAGAAACCCGACTGGCCGAAGCCCACTCGCGGCGACGGGTGCTACCGCATCGACATCACGGGCGAGCCCGTGATGTCCGTCGAGTTCAACCACCACGGCGAGCACGGCGACCACAACGTGTCGGGGATGATCGTCACCGCGATGCGGCTGGTGAATTCGGTGCCCGCAGTGGTCGAGGCGAAGCCCGGGCTGGTGACCGCACTCGACCTGCCCCTCGTCACCGGTCGCGCTTCGCACCCGTGAGTACTTGTTAACCGCCCGTGGTTAACAAGTACTCACAGGCCGAAGGCACTGAGGGCAGTTCGGAGACCGTCCGGGCGCTCGGCGATGGAAACGGGTTCGACGAGTGCGAACGCGCAGCCCACCTTTCGCGCGGCACCGTCGGCTTCCTCGCTGTCGCCGATCATCAGAGTCCGTTCGGGTGCGGAACCGAGTGCGGCGAGGGCGTGCTCGAAGATCTTCGGGTCCGGTTTGATCGCACCCACCTCGAACGACAGCACGAACTCGTCGACGAGATGCTCGACTCCCAGATCTGCGAACGCGGGCCGGATGTCGAATGCGATGTTGCTCAGCACCGCGATCTTGATTCCGCGGTCCTTCAGTGACGCAAGGACTTCCGCGGTATCGGGGTATGCGCTCCAGCATCCCGGGTCGATCAGCCGTTCGTACAGCCCGACCGCCTGGACCTCGTGCGCGACCCCGGACTTGCGCAGAACGTCGAGGTACGCCTGCCGGTGGAACCGAGGGTCGAGGTCCCGGTTGGTCCACGCGTGGTGCTCGGCGGCGTCCATCTCGACGGTCTGACCGACCGGCGCCGTCATGCGCCGCATCAACTCGGCCTGCTGGTGGAGGTCGAACGGTTCACCTTCGTGGTCGGTGAGGTCGGCCATCCAGCTGTCGTCCTCCTCCAGCCGGAACAGCGTGCCGGAGAAGTCGAAGATCACTGCGTCGAGTTCGGTGAGATCGGAAGCCACGTGTTCAGGCTAACGCGCGGTGCACGCGACTTCAGGGTGAAGCCGGACGGGGTCAGTCGACTTCGAGTTCACCCATCAGCGACCACTCGGTGCCGTCGATCGTGGTGTTGATGATCCGCGGCGTCTGTGCGAGGGCGGGCTTCAGTTCGCGCAGCGCGTTCCGGAAATGCTCGCTCTGCACGTGGGCGACGGCGGCGTCGTCGTCGCGGAACGCTTCGACGAGGACGTACAGGTTCGGATCCTCCACCGCGCGCGACCAGTAGAACCACAGGTTGCCCGGTTCGTTCCGGGTCGCGTCGGTGAACGGCTGCACCAGGTCGAGCCAGCCGTCGGCGTGGTCCGGTTTCACGGTGAAGTTGACGACGATGAAGATCACGGCTGCCTCACTTCTCGAGTTTCCGTATTCCGGGTCGAATCCTACGCGCGCGATTGCGTCGAATCCGCGACCGCGCGGCGAAGCCGGGTGAGGATGCGCGTGAAGCTGTCGGGGTCGTCCAGGGCACGCGCCAGGACCAGCGCGCCCTGGATCCCCGCGACGACCTCCTCGGCAAGTGGCCGCGACTGCCTGCCGTGGCCGGCGTCGGAGAGGGCACCCGCGAGCGAATCGACCCAGTCGGTGAAGTAGGCGCGGACCCGGTCGGCGAAGCGGTCGCGTTCGAGGCCGAGCGCGAACGCGCCGAACAGGCAGATTCGGCGACCCGACCGGAAGTACGTCTCGACCTCGTCGAACATCCGATCGAGACGGGCGGCGGCGGGCTCGGACCCACGCAGCGGCCGGTAGACGGCGGCCTGGAACCAAGCGTCGACCTCGTCGAGGACGGCCTCGGCCATCTCGTCCTTTCCGCGGGGGAAGAAGTTGTACAGGCTGCCTTTGCCGAGTCCGGTGTGTTCGGTGATGACGGCCAGACTCGCGCCGTCGAACCCATGGGATCGGAACACCTCCGCCAGCACGGGGACGACGTCGCCGCGCTCGGCTACTGCTCGTGGCATGACTACTCCTCGTGTGCCGGTCAGAGGCCGAGATCGCTCAGCCCGGGATGATCCGACGGTCGCACGCCGGACATGTCCCAGAAGAACTTGCGGTCGGATTCGTCGATCGGCACGTCGTTGATGCTGGCGTGGCGCCACCGCATCAGCCCGTTGTCGTCGAACTGCCAGTTCTCGTTGCCGTACGCGCGGAACCACTGCCCGTCGGTGTCGTGGAACTCGTACGCGAACCGGACCGCGATCCGATTCCCGTCGTGCGCCCACAGCTCCTTGATCAGACGGTATTCCAGCTCGCGGTCCCATTTCCCGGCGAGGAAGTCGACGATCTCGCGGCGTCCCTGCAGAAAGGTGGACCGATTGCGCCACCAACTGTCCTCGGTGTAAGCCTGCGCGACCTTCTCGGGATCGCGGGAATTCCAGCCGTCCTCGGCGGCGCGAACCTTCGCGATCGCGGTGTCGAGTGTGAACGGTGGGACGGGTGGGCGAATTGACATGGGGTGCGCTCCTTCGAGGAGGTCCTGTACCTTTCGGTACATACTGTACCGATAGGTACAAGCGCTGTCCAGGGTCGTGACGGGCACGCTTCACGGCAGATGCCCCCGCCGGCTTGGCGAGGGCATCGGCCGAGCGTGAAACCTAGTGCTTCTCGGCGAGTTCCGCGCCGATACCGGTTTCGGCACGCACCAGCATTTCGGCGAACTTCTCGTCCCGGTCCGCCGACCGTCCGTGACGGCGTTCGGCGGCGAGCGAGCCGATCACGGCCGTGGCCAGCCCGAGCGGCATTGTGATGATCACCGGCAACTGAATGGTCAGCGGTGCCGGTCCACTACCCAGCCAGAGCGCCTCCGTGAACATCAGGCTGACCACGGTGGAGGTCAATCCCACCGAGATGCCCCACACTGCGCCCGTGCTGTTGAACCGGCGCCAGCCCAGGCTGAGCAGCAGGCTCGGCAGGTGCGCACTGCCCGCGACCATGAAGGCCATTCCCATGAAGTAGGTGATGTTCGTGGTGTCGCCGATTGCCATCGTCAGTCCGATTGCGAGGACGCTGAACGCGACCGCCGCGTACCGGGCGACCTTCGCCTCGCGAGCATCCGCCGTCTCCGTGCCGGCGTCGGAGGACTTCCGGCGGGTGAGGGTGGGCCACACGTCGTGGGCGAACGTTCCCGCCGCCGAGATCACCACGCCCGCGACGACGGCGACGATGCTCGCGAATGCCACGGCCGCCACCATGGCCAGTGCGATGGAACCGCCGATGGTGCCGACGCCGCCGCCGAGTTCCGTGACCAGTGTGGGTGCGGCGAGGTTGCCGCCTGCGCCGACGCGATCCGCCCCGTCGGGACCGAGGAGTGCTGCGGTGCCGAAGCCCATCACGATGACGATCAGGTAGAAGACGCTACACAGCGCGACGGTCCAGCCGAGCGACTTCCGCGCCGTCGCGGCCTCGGGGACGGTGAAGAAGCGAATGAGGATGTGCGCCATGCCGGCCGTGCCGAGCGCGAACGCCAGCGAGTACGAGATCAGATTGATCGCACCGGTCTGCCCGAAGATCAGGCCCGGCGAGAGGATCGCGTCACCGGCGGCGGCGTTCGACGTGGCCGCCCCGAGCATGCCGGGGACGCTGAAACCGAACTTCGCCAGGATTCCCAGGCACACCACGATCGCCAGGATCGACAGGATGGACGATTTGATCACCTGAACCCACGTGGTCGCGAGCATGCCGCCGACGAAGACATAGATGCCCATGAGCGAACCGGCCACCACGACGGACAGGCCGAACGGAATCCCCGAGACTGATTCGAGTAGGACGCCCGCCGCCACGAGTTGGGCGAGCAGCACGAACGTGCCGGTGACGATGGTACTGAGCGCGACCACCACCCGGACCCGTCGTGCACCGGTCCGGAACACCAGAACGTCGGCGAGAGTGAACTTTCCGACGTTGCGCATCTTCTCGGCGAGGAGGAAGAGGACGGGGAGGAACGAGACCACCGACGTGCAGAGAATGACGGCACCGTCGACGCCCTTGTAGAAGATCAATCCCGTGGTCCCGAGGAAACTGCCCGCGGAGATGAACTCACCGGCGATCGCGAAACCGTTCTGCCACCCGGTGATCGAGCGGCCCGCGGCGAAGAATCCGGTGGCGCTGCGGCTTCGGCGCGACGCGGCGAACGTCACCCACAGGGTGAGGGAGATGACGGCGGCACAGATGCCGATGGCGAGGAAATCGGCGTCGCCGGTCATGACGCATGCTCCTGATCACGTTGTGCGATGGCCAGGACGGCGGCATCGGCGGCGGGTTGGATGTAGGTGCGGGAGAGTCGGAAGTACGCGTACACCAGCACCCAGGTGCCGGCGAACTGGGAGAACACCACCCACAGCGACAGCGGAATGCCGAATGCCGTGTTGTGGCCCAGGAACTCGGGGAAGTAGGCGAACCCGACGAGGAAGCCCGCGAACATCGCGATGGCGATCAGGCCGAGTGCGGTGGTGACGGCACGCCGCCGACGCCGCAGTTCGACGAACTCCGGCAGCGCGAGGATCGGCGACCATGCTCTCGACGCGGTAGTGGGCGACTCGGTGGTCATGCGTTCACCGCCGCGCGCCGTGCCGAATCCAGGGCGAACCGGTTCTCGTCCCAGCCCTCGGCCAGCGGCCCGAAGTAGTGGAAACGAACCTGCTTGACGCGATACAACCAGCGACCGTCGACTCTCACCGCTTCGTCCGTGTAGCGGCCGGCGGCAATCGAGGGGGTGCCGTCGGTCACGCACGGCTGCCACAGGAACGAGCGGACGGTGGCGCGGTCGCCGTCGAGATCGACCTCCAGGTTGGTGATGAAGTGCCAGAACGCGGTGAGCCCACCGGGGGCGAGTCCGGCGAAGAACTCCCGCATCTCGCTCTTGCCCTTCGGGTTGGACAGCCCGTCGAATTCGCCGTCGTCGGTGAACAGGTCCATCAGGGCGTCCCAGTTGCCGTCGTCGAGATGGCGGCAGTACTGCGCATCGAGGTATCGGATGGCCTCCAGGTCTTCCAGACGGCCAATTCGTTCTTCGAGGGTGCTCAAGGCGGCATACCTCCACGGTGCGATGTGCGGAATGTGCGAAGCAGTCATTAACGACCGTTCATGTGATGGGGACCATAATCGACGTTGTGTCGCGGGTCAAGGCCGAGCGTCGTTCACGCGATTCCCTCCCACTGAGGGTTGCTGAACTGCGATTTCCGGCCGGATCGTTGCTCGTTCACCGCGATGCCTCTACCCTCCGGGGGATGAACACTCGGTCAAGCAGTGCGGTGATTCCTCACGTCAGGCAGCGGATTCTGGACGCAGCGCTGGAGGAGTTCTACACCGCCGGCTTCCACGCCGCGACCATGCGCACCATCGCCAAACGCGCCGGGTGCAGCGCCGCCAACGTCTACAACCACTTCGACAACAAGGACGAACTTCTCGTCGAGATCCTGCGCGCGGCCAGCGACGAGCAGTTCACCGCCACCCGGAACGCCCTGCGCAAGGCGGGTGCCGCGCCCGCTGAGCAGTGGACGGCCGCGGTGGTCGCGCATTCGCTGTACACCGCACGCAACCAGCGTGCGTGCCTGGTGGCCAACACCGAACTGCGATATCTCGACGAGGTGGATCGCAAACGGGTGGTGGGCTCGCGCGACGCCCAGGAGCATCTGTTCGTCACCATCGCCGAGGCGGGGGTAGCGGGCGGTGACTTCGACGTCCCGCACGTCCACCAGGCAGTGACCGCCGTACTGACCATGTGTGCAGGCATCGCGCTCTGGTACCGGCCGGACGGCCCCCTGTCCGCGCAGGCGGTAGCGGATTCGTACGGCGTCTACGCGCTCAACCTGGTGGGGTACCGCCCCGCCTGAATCGGGCGGGTTCGGCATTGACGGTGCGCTCCCGGGCGTGCTCTACTGGGTGAACAAGCGTTAATGTGATCCGAGTGCGGAACCGCGAGTTCCCCGTTTCACGCGCCCCGTAGTTCGAGTGGAGGAGTATCCATGACGCATCGGCCGTCGCAGCCGCGGACAGATTCACCGCGGTATCTCACCGAGGAYCGCCTGGCGATCCGGGACCTGGCTCGCGAGTTCGCGATGACGCAGGTGCTGCCGGTCGCGAACGAGTTGGATCCGGTGCAGGGCACGATCCCGGACACGTTGAAGAAGGCGATGGCCGAGGTCGGGTTCTTCGGGATCATGATCCCSGAGGAGCACGGCGGTCTSGGCCTCGGTGTGTTCGAGTACTGCCTGGTSGCGGAGGAGTTGTCGCGGGCGTGGATGAGCGTGTCCGGGYTGCTGGCCCGCGGCAACGGGATGGGCGGCGGCTTCACCGCGGAGCAGGAGGCGGCGCTGCTGCCGAAGGTGGCCCGCGGTGAGTACCTCGGCGCGTACGCCCTGTCCGAGGCCGAGGCCGGMTCCGAYGTCGCGAACATCTCCTGCCGCGCGACCCGCGACGGCGACGACTGGGTGATCAGTGGCACGAAGATGTGGTGCACGTACGCCGACGAGGCCGATTATCTGGTGTTGTTCGCGCGCACCGATCCGACCAAGGATCCGGCGAAGCCGCACCGCGGGATCAGCGCGTTCCTGATCGACAAGCAGCGCGGAGGCTTCCCCGAAGGGATCAGCGGGACGAAGATCCGCAAGATCGGGTATTTCGGGTGGAGCACGTGGGAGTTGTCGTTCGACGGCTTCCGGGTGCCGGCGTCCGCGATGCTCGGCGAGGAGGGCAAGGGTTTCTACCTGGCGGTCTCCGGTCTCGAGGTCGGGCGGGCGCACACCGCGGCCCGGGCGATCGGACTGGCCCGGGCGGCGTTGGAGGACTCGATCGCGTACCTGCACACCCGCCGTCAGTTCGGGCACGAGTTGGCCGATTTCCAGCATCTGCGGTTCAAGGTCGCGACGATGGCCGCCGACATCGAGGCGGCGCGGCAGTTGATGTATGCGGTGGCCACCGATATCGACACCGGCCGTCGGTGCTCGTTGGAGGCGTCGATGTGCAAGCTGGTGGCTACGGAGATGGCCGAGCGGGTGACCAGTGAGGCCGTGCAGATTCACGGCGGTGCCGGGTATACCACCGACTTCCAGGTGGAGCGGCACTGGCGCGATGCCCGGTTGACGAAGATCTTCGAGGGCACCAGCGAGATCCAGATGCGGATCATCTCCGACGAACTGCTGGGCAGGACCTCGTCCTGAATGACGCGCTCGATCATGGAAGGGCAAGAACGTGGCAGATGGAAGTGTCCGGGTTCGTCAACCATCGAAGAATTCGGCCCACCACGGGGAGCCGTTCTTCACTCGGACAGGTTCCGGTTTCGAACCGTTGACGAGCGCAGTGAGCGGTTGGTCCGCCGACATGGTTGTCGGGCCAGCGATACTAGGTCTGCTCGCCCGAGCCGCCGAGGAGAGAAACCCAGATGAGGGTTTCTTCGCTACACGGTTGACCGCAGACCTGTTCCGGCCGGTGCGGATGGCGCGAATCGATACGAACTCCCACGTTGTGCGCTGGGGACACCGGATTCGTGTCGTGGATTCGGCTCTCCTGCAAGACGGCGTCGTGGTGGCACGTGCATCAGTCGTCTTCTACCGGAAGGCGAATAACGCTGAGGGTCAGCGATGGGCCAGTCCCGACACACCGAAACCTCCGCCAGCAGAGACACACCCCGGGGAACGCATGATCGGAATCTCAGAGCCATCGCACGGGTGGATGCCCTGGTCCCGGACGGCCACTGCCCTGTACACCGGAACCCGCAAGCGGATATGGGCCCGGAACTGGGCGGCCGTTGAAGACGAAATGACGACACCGTTCGTGCGCGCGGCGATGGTGTCCGACCTGACCAACTTGGTGACCAATCTAGGCACCGCCGGCATCGGCTACATCAACGGAGACGTCACACTGACGCTGGCCAGGATGCCCGAAGGCCCAGACCTCGGCCTGGAAGCCGACAGCCATCTCGACTCGAACGGCATCGCGGTAGGCTCGGCAACCCTGTTCGACCGGCACGGTCGCCTAGGAACCTGTCTCGTCACTGCAATCGAGCGCGCCGGTCACAGCATCCCGGCTGTAGCACATCCACGGTAATCAACGCTGACTTGGTAACGTCCCCGGTAGACCTGTCCGGTGGAAAGTTGTCATATCGGAGCGCCAGCCGGAGTTGTATCGGATGGATTGTCGCGACGTATCTGAGGAAGCTCGGATAGGAGCCCTCGAGTGGCGAGTGTCTGACGTAGGGCCTCGTTGTCCAGGGTGAGGGCTTGGACATGCTGGGCGAGCTTATGAGCCCGTAGGCGAAGTTCGATGACTTCCTCCCGTTCGTGGCGGCTGCGGGCGGCGAGTTCGGCCTCGAGTGCGCGGATGYGGGTTGTAGGAGGAATGACCACATACCGGTTAATAAATTGTTCAGGGATAGGAATGGCCTAGGACTGTGGATTTCTTTAGTCCTAGGCCATATCAGACTCAGTATTCAGTTGCTACATAAAGAAGGTCTGCCAGACATTCATGAACCAGTTGGCGGCAAAGCCGATCATTCCTGAATGATCCCACTGATCCCACACGTTGCCACTCATGATTGCTCCTTAGAACTCATTGAACCAGTCCACGAAGTTGTGCCACACTTCCATGCCCGGTGCCAACCACATTATGTAGGGCAGGTCAAACAAGTTGCCGATCATAGTGGATTCCATAGTGCTGCGAATCCGTTCCACAGTGCGCTGAACCATCCCCATACGGGAGGCTGTAGCCAGAGGTCTGGCAAGTTGCCGATCATGATCCACCGCCAAAGAACGGCATAATCATCGTTCCTATCCAGGCGAACACGTTGTACGGGAAAATGTCCCAGGGTGAGTTAGGCATTGCAGACTCCTTACAGTCGGCCTTACCAGGGATAGCCGGTGAGAGGGTTGTAGCCGTTCCTGATCAGCCAGGCAAAGCCCCACGCGCCTGTGTACAGCGGGTACGCCCATGCTGGCAGCCAGTCCAACTGAGGTGGGTACAGGTCACCGTTCTTCATACGTGCTCCTTCGGCCTCCCGACCTGATACGTGTATCGAGCTAGGTTGACTGTCGTTACCTGAGCGCTGAACAACGTGGACTCGTCTCAGCCTGAGCTTTGGCCTGCTTGTACGTCAGATCAGGTATCGAATAGAACAGGTGAGTAGCTCTACTGGACAGCCCAGGAAAATACGCCTTCAGCGCCGCGGTGAAGTTTCTCGTCCCGGCGCAGTCCTGATCGTCTCTGTCGGAGGGACGATCTACTCTGGCAACCGCGACGAGCAACAGGTCGCCACTGCCCAGACCGGTGATCTGATCACGGTCCTGATCTGCGGTGTTCCGCGGATTGGCAGGTGCGTGGCGGCCTGTTTCTCTTTGCGATCTGGGGTGAATCCGCCATCACTCGGCCTGCGCCTACAGGCCCACTCGATTGGGGTAGCTGTACCGATCCGCCTCCGGCGGTCGATACACAGCGCAGGAGGGGTGCGCTTCCATTCAACTGAGCCCGTTTCCGACCAAGGAGTTCGTCATGTTAGACCTGGGGTTTTCTACGCTTTCCCTGAGATCACCGCCGCCATCATGGCACTAGGGAACGCAGTGCGGTGGTGGCAGTCGCTTCCATTCAACTAACCCCGGAGGTGATGAGGTGATTCCGATCCCCCCGTACGGGTTGGGCGGCAGCTGGATGGTGTGGACGCCCTGGCTGGTGCCCATAGTTCTTTGGTGGAACTCCTGGCACTGACCCTGTACCTATCGCGCGCCGCCGGCGACGCGCTGTCCTGAGCCTTCTACCTGCGTAGCTCCCAGGTCACGGGCACAATCGGGGATATGCGGCTGATTGCGCCCATGCTGGCCACGGCCGGCACGCTTCCGGACGACACGGCGGAACGGCCATGGAGTTTCGAGATGAAGTACGACGGGTGCCGGATGCTGGCCTCGGTGGGCGGCGGCCGCGAGCCGGTGCTGTGGACCCGCGCCATGAACGTGGTGACACCCTCATATCCCGAGATCACCGAGGCATTGACAGCGGCGTTCGGCGGCCGCGGCCGCATCGTTCTCGACGGCGAACTGGTAGCTCTCGATAAGGGCGAGCCATCCTTCGGGCTGAACGCCGAATGGGGGTCGCCCATGCGACGAAGCCGTTGCAGCGGCGAATCCCTGTGACATTTTTACCCTTTGACGTCCTCGCGCTCGAAGGAGACGATCTCACGAAGGCGTCGTATCTGGAGCGGCGGGCGGAGCTGGCCGAGCTGGATTCGGTCATCCAGGACGTCGGTGGCCTGCCCATCACTGTCCCTCCGTACTGGGAAAATCAGAGCAGCAAAATCATGCTGAATGCCGCGAAAAGTGCTGGCATGGAGGGGATTTTGGCCAAAAGGTCGACTTCGATCTACCTTCCGGGCCAGCGGAGCCGGTCCTGGGTCAAGCATGCAATCCGTACTCGCAGTTCGGTTTTGGTGATCGGCTTCGTCGGCTCGAGTCGATCGGTCGCGGCGCTGATCCTCGGAGCGTACGACGCGGAAGGACGGTTAGTCCAGGTAGGTTCTGTCTCCAGCGGACTCACGGTCTCGATGCGCCGACAGCTCCGGGAGGACTTCCGGCCGCTGGAACGCCCTAGCAGCCCTCTCACGGACCCGTCAGCGGCCGCGGAGACCTTCTCTGGGGTTCAAGTGGCTGAGTCCTCGGCTGGTCGTGGACGTGGTTATCTGCGCACGCCACTGTCTCGCTGTCCTTCGACCAGCGCATCCATCCCGAAGGAGCGCACCCAAGCATCGTGCGGACCGATTGGCTTGACGCACTAGGGATGCCACACCGCATTCGTTAGGTGTTGGTAATTGCTGAGAAATTCTAGGGAGCGTCTCGGTCGAAGTCGCAGATCAGCACGCTTTCTGCATTGCAACGAGTTTGAGGTGTAACACCCTGCAGAGCAGAAGTGCTCAGGTCGCGCCGGTGGTAACAGCACAGATCAGTCGGCCGGTTTTGTACGGCCCGATTCGGTGTGCGTCATCTGAGGTCGGTTGGTTGTAGACCGTGTCTGAAGCACGTCGGTGGTCGTTAGGGCCTGCGATGAATTAACTTAGTCAGGTTCGGGCGTGTCGGGGTTCGGGTGGAGGGTGTAGTTCCATTCGCCGTGGAAGTCGTGGCGGGTGAGGGTTCCGGTGTCGGTGAGGGCGGCCATGTCGCGGTCGGGAATCTTGACGCCGGTGGGATATTCGGCGGTGTCCAGTTCGGCGCGCACGCGCAGGCCGGTGCGGGTGGTGGTGGCTGCGATGGTCTCGACAATGACCTCGTGACTCTCCAGTG